>JANOTO010000236.1:0-2761 GCA_031416395.1 Rhodoferax sp.
TGCAACTGGCGGATGAGTCGGCACCCGGCGCGCATTCACGCGTCTTTGTGCTCACCGAGGCGAGCGAGACGTTGACGTTTGTGAACATTCCCGTCGAGCCCATTCCATCCTTGCTGCGTGGATTCTCAGCACCCGTTGTACTGGACTTTGACTACACAGACGCGCAACTGCTGGCGCTGCTGAAGTTCGATTCTGATGCCTTCAACCGCTGGGAAGCGGGCCAGCGGCTCATGCTGCGAAGTGCCGTGCAATGGATTCAAAGCGATGCTGATCTTGCGGGTGCCGCGCCGCTGTCGACTGCCACGGTGGATGCCCTGCGCGAAGTGCTGCGCCACCCCAAGCTGGATGCTGCCTTCAAAGAGCTTGTGCTCACGCTGCCATCAGAAAGCTACTTGGCGGATCAACTTCAAACAGTTGACCCGCAGCGCGTTCATGCGGTGCGTGAATCCATGCGCGCACAGATGGCGACAGCCTTGCAGGCCGATTGGCAATGGGCTTTTGAAGCGCATCAACACACGGGGGCCTACCAGCCAGACCCAGTGTCCAGCGGCAAGCGCGCGTTGACGGGTATGGCGCTAAGTCAGCTGTGCCTTGCAGCCCGTGCCAGTGGTGATACCGTGTGGCCAGGTCGTACTTTGCAGCGCTTCAAAGATGCCGCCAACATGACAGATCGCTTCAACGCCCTGAGTGCCTTGGTCAGCAGTGGCAGCGATTTGGCCGCCCCCGCACTGGCGCGCTTTCACGCCTTGTTCAAAGACGAAGCTTTGGTGCTGGACAAATGGTTTGCCCTGCAAGCAGGTGCTTGCGACCGCGCGGGCGAGGTGTTGCCCGCCGTGCGCCAGTTGATGCAGCACGCCGACTTCAGCCTGACCAACCCGAACCGAGCGCGCAGCGTGATCTTCAGCTTCTGCTCGGCCAACCCCGGTGCTTTCCATCGGCGCGATGCCGCAGGCTACGTGTTTTGGAGCGATCGCGTGATGGAGCTCGATGGCATCAACCCGCAGCTCGCTGCACGCCTGGCCCGCGGCATGGATCGCTGGAGCCGTCTGGTCGAGCCTTACCGCAGCGCCGCCCGCGAAGCCGTTGCGCGTGTCGCTTCCAAGTCGGATTTGAGCAACGATGTGCGCGAGGTCGTCAGCCGGGCTTTGACCGTCCAATCGCCCAACATTGATAGAACGGGATAACGCATGAGCATCAAAATCTCCCTCACCCGCTATTTGGTTGAAAAGCAGCGCGTGGATGGCCATATCCCCTCCCAGCTGCGCCTGCTGCTGGAGGTGGTGGCCAGAGCCTGCAAAAGCATCAGCCAAGCTGTGAACAAAGGCGCGCTGGGCGGTGTATTGGGGACAGCAGAGTCGGAAAACGTGCAGGGCGAAATTCAGAAAAAACTCGACATCATCGCCAACGAGGTGTTGATCGAAGCCAACGAATGGGGTGGCCACCTGGCGGCCATGGCCTCTGAGGAAATGGAAGGCATCTATGTAGTGCCCAACCGCTATCCGCAGGGCGAATACTTGCTGCTGTTTGACCCGCTGGACGGCTCCAGCAACATTGATGTCAATGTCAGCATTGGTACGATTTTCAGTGTGCTCAAGAAACAGGAAACGCCGGGGCAAGGTGCCAGCAATGGGGTCTCGGAGCAAGACTTTTTGCAGCCGGGCAACAAGCAGGTTGCGGCAGGCTACTGCGTTTACGGCCCACAGACGACGCTGGTGCTCACGGTGGGCGATGGGGTGGCCATGTTCACACTGGACCGCGAACAAGGCTCATTCGTGCTCACGCAGGAAGATGTCAAGATCCCCGCCGACACCAAAGAGTTCGCGATCAACATGAGCAATATGCGTCACTGGGATGCGCCGGTCAAACGCTACATTGATGAGTGCTTGCAGGGTGAAGAAGGCCCGCGCGGCAAAAATTTCAACATGCGCTGGATTGCCAGCATGGTGGCGGATGTGCACCGCATCCTCACCCGCGGCGGCGTATTCATGTACCCGTGGGACAAGCGCGAGCCTGAAAAACCCGGCAAGTTGCGCCTGATGTACGAAGCCAACCCGATGGGCTGGCTGATCGAGCAGGCTGGCGGTGCTGCCACCAACGGCAAAGACCGCATCCTCGACATCGTGCCCGGCAAATTGCATGAGCGGGTCAGCGTGATTTTGGGCTCCAAGAACGAGGTTGAGCGCTTGACCAGTTACCACGCGAAGAGCGGAGCGGGCTGACGCGTCTGGCAGGCTATAATCTGAGGCTAAGCGCCGGTGTAGCTCAGTCGGTAGAGCAGCTCATTCGTAATGAGAAGGTCGGGTGTTCGATTCATCTCTCCGGCACCAAAGAAACCTGAAAAAGCCCACGATTTTTTTCGTGGGCTTTTTCATTCCAGGCAGTTCGCGCCATGTTCATCGCCTCCAAACTCCTCTCCTTCGCGACCCAGCCGATTGCCTGGGCGATGATATTTTTGGGATTGGGGCTGCTGGTCATGCGTCGCTGGCCGCGTGGTGGACGGCGGCTTTGCTGGGCTGCGTTTGCTAGTCTTGCGCTGCTGGGCTGGCAGTTCCCGGTGGAAATACTCCTACGGCAACTTGAGACGCAATACCCCGCGCCTGACCCGACGGCTGATTTGACTCGCTACGCGGGCGTGGTGGTACTGGGCGGCGCGCTGGAGCGCTCCGAGATGTGGCAACGCCCCGGCCAGGTGGCGCTGAACGCTGCGGGCGAGCGAATGATCGCGCCGGTTGGTCTGCTCAGGCGCAACCCGAATTTGCGC
>JANOTO010000237.1:0-3346 GCA_031416395.1 Rhodoferax sp.
ATCCACGCGTGCCTGCGTACCCGCAGCGCCGCCGCATCACGGCCCAGTTGGCCCAGCACATCGGCATAGTTCATCAGCCACAGAAAATCATTGGTGCGAGTTTTCGCAACGATCTGCATCAATGCAAAGGCTTCCTTGGGCTCGTTTAGCACTTGCCAGGCAGCGGTCATCACATCGACAAAAACGCTTTGGCGTTGCTCACTGCGCGCGAGCTTACCGACTTCGGTACGAAGCAAAGCGGTGTCCTTGGTGTCGATCAACAACCAAAAATAGGCGATACGCGTGGCCCGATTGGCGCCCTGCAGTGACAAAGACTTTTGGTAATCGAGTTTCGCCAGGCCTGTCTCATTCAGGCGCACATACAGTTCCGCGCGACGGTTCAAGAAGGCGGATGATTTTTCAAGACGCGCGCGGTGAGCGGGTTGCAGTGCGGCCAGCAGAATACGCAGACCCGACGGCTCCTTTTGCGCCGACAGCGCATCCAGCCAGGCGTACAGCAGGCCGTCTTGTGGGAAGCGCGGATAGAGCATTTCGGCAAGTTCTGCGGCTTGCCTAAACTCATCGGCATCCAAGCGCAACCGCACCGCGCGCTCGGCCTGATAAGGCTTGGCCTTGCGGCCCGCCAGCACTACGTCAAGCGCGGCCCTTGCCACTTGCCGCTCGCCTACTTCAAAGGCGATGTCGGCCAGCATGTCCCAATAGTCTTCATCAAACCCGCCTGCTGGACGCTGGGCCGCCTGCAATCCCTGTAGTGCCAGCGGCAGCTTGCCCGCGCGCAATTGCAGCTTGGCTAACCGTTTGGCATCTGACATCGGCAGGCCTTGCAGGCGTTGCGCTTCCAGGATCGCAATGGCCTCGGCAGGCCGTCCTGCGCGCTCCAACAAGGCTGCTTGCAGCAGTTGCCAGCGCGCCCTTTCAGCAACCGGTGTGGCGGCGACAATTTGCTGCTGTATGAACGCCAGCGCCTTGTCAATCAGCCCCATGCGCTCGTAAAGGGTGATCACTTTGTTGATCTGCCCATCGTCCAGGCGGCCCCTGCGCGACTGCGCCAACCATGCTTCCAAGAGCGCATCGTCGTCCGAAAGCATCGGGCCTAACCGAAAGACGTTGGCGATGACTTTGGGGTTGGGGTCGATCTTCATCAACGCCAGCCATGTGATCAGGGCTTTGTCGGCCTGGCCTGCCCATTCCAGCGCCTGCGCTTTTCGATCCAACCAGAGCGCGGCGGGCAGCTTGCTCAACAGCGCGGCATCCGCCACTTTGAGCGCATTGGGCAGGTCGCCCGCAGAGACAAAAATGCTCCAGGCGAGTTGAATGCGCTCGGGCGACAGCGTTGTGGCCAGCAGGGGCGCTTGCATGTTGTCAGGCCAAACACGACGCAGCGCCAAGCCCCCCTCGCGCGGCTCGCCTGCTCCCAGGGCCAGGTCGGCCAGCCACCAGTGGCCGGCATCACCCATGGGCAGGTCGGCGGATTCTTTGGAGGCGAGCAGCCATGCCGCGCGGGATTGCCCAGCCGCGAGCAGCGCGCCCACCGCGTTTTGCAGCAGCTTGAAGCGTTCATCGGGCGGCAGCGTTTTACGCCGTGCCGCCAGCCAAAGATCGCTTGACAATGAGAAGTGCCCGTCACCCAGCGCCATGGTGGCACCGCGCACGAGATCCTTTTGCGCCACCAGCGGCAGCCGCAGCAGTTTCTCCAGCAAAACACGTTCCACCGCGCGCGCCCTGGCGATGAAATCGCTGCCCGCAAGACCATCGACGCTTTGCAGAAATTGTGTGGAACTGATGGCGCTAAACACCTGCTCGGCCGTGGTGACGGAAGCCGCACGGCGGGTCAGCCTGACTAGCAGCTCATTGATGGCCTCATGCGTTTCGCCAAAGTCGCCGCGCTTTTGAGCCATGGCCAATTGGGTTTGCCAGAGGGCAATATCCCATCGATCCCAGGCTGCTTGACCTTCACTCGTGCTGCTTGCCAAAATTTTGGCATCGGCCAGCGCGGCGCGTGCGCCTTTGATATCGTCACCCTCAAGCAGCTTTTCAACCAGCAGCAGGCGAAAACCCAGGTCTTGGGGCTCGGTACGGATGATATTGCGCAGGTAGGCAATCGACAGGTCGCGGTTGCCTTTGTTGGATTCATCGCGCAAGAGCGTCATCAAGTCGCTTTGGGGGAACACCAACACCAGTGCGCCGACGGCCAGCAAGGCGATGCCAGCCAGCGCACCCCAGGACAGGATGCGGCTGCGCTTGGCATCATTCGGTGCAACGGAGTAGGAAACTCGTTTTGCCAACGCGTGGGCCCTCGATGTCCAGCATGTCGCCCTGTCGAGTAGCGCGCAGACCAGTGCCTGGCGCAAGCTCACAGTCTGGCGCGTACACGCGCACGTGCAATGGCAGGTGGCCGTCAAAACCCAATCGCTGGCCGGTACTCGAAGTCTGCCAAGCGGTCAACTTGGCATTGGCGGATTCCAGTCGAAATTGCGCTTTGGAAGGCACGGTGTCGGGCACCGCGAACTGCACAACCGGTTTTGATGTGTGCAAAAAGTTGACAGCCCTGTGCCCCACGTAGCCCACAACGCCTGCATCGGCGTTGACTGCCGGCAGAGCAGCAGCTTTGTCAACACGCCATTGGCGCAGATGCTGACCACCTCGCAACTCCAGGCCATCATCGGTGATGGCGACGGTGGCGCGGCGCCAGTCCAACATGCGCTCCAAATATTCGCTCACATGAACCGGATGCAAGCGCTGCGCCTTGATTTCACTTTGAGCCCAGCCATAGACCTTGTGCAGCGATGCAATGCTGGCGCGCTTGGTGGCGATGTAGGTGTGGTAATAAATATTGGCAGGTTTGAAACGCAGCGGCTTTTCTGTCATCTCAAAAGTTTCAATCACGCGCTCGAAGCCGTAAAACGGCCCAGTCCAACTGTTGGTGTAAACGTTCTCGTTTTGCATTGGCGCGTAGACCTGAAAGTAGTCGCCTTTCATGAGACCGAATGGCCCAATCAGCGTCCACGTAGGCTCAGCTTTTGAGATGGTGGTGAAGCCGCCATTCATGTTGAGCATGCCCGCTTCGTAAGCCAGGCGCACCGGGGTCGCCAGCGGCTCGGTGTTGCCACTCCAAAGCAGAAGCTTGGTTTTTTTGCCAGCCGGCGCGAGTTTGTCAATATAGTCGCGCGAGCCGGTGATCTCGCGCGCATCGTTGTACTCGTAGCCGGGGATTTGCAGGCTGCCCACACGGCCTGGCACTTTGATGTTCAGCTCTGAATCAGCCCAATAAAACGGGTGGCTGTAGGTGTGGCTGGCCATCTCAACATGCGGCAAGGCAAAAATCTGGCGGGCGATTTTCTCCATC
>JANOTO010000238.1:0-5103 GCA_031416395.1 Rhodoferax sp.
TTGAGCATGGTCGGTCGGTGATGTTGAATCAATGGCCCAGCACCACGCTGCGCACTTCATCGTTGTTCATCACGGCCTCGGGCGTGCCGTCGGCGGCAATGCGCCCTGATATCCACGCGGCGACGCGGGTGGCGTATTGCGTCACGATGTCGGCATCATGCTCGACGAAGATGGAGGTGACGCCGCGCTCGTCCAACGCCTTCATGATGGTCGCCATCAAGCCGTGTTTCTCGTCAGCCGCCACGCCGCTGGTGGGCTCGTCCATGATCAGCAGTTTGGGTTGCAGCACCAGGGCCATCACAATGTCCAACAGCTTGCGGTGGCCTTCGGGCAGGCTGCTGCACAGGTCGTGCTCGCGCTCACGCAGGCCCACCAGGGCCAGGCTTTGGCTAATTTCTTCAGCGGGCACGCACGCAGACAAAGGCTTGAACAGGCTAAAACGTTTCAGCCGTGCGGCGACGGCCAGCTCAACACTCTCGCGCACGGTCTGCTCCAAAAAGAGCTGCGGCAACTGGAACGAGCGGCCAATGCCGAGTTGCACAATCTGGCGTGGATGCAAGGCGGTGATGTCTTTGCCATCAAAACTGATCTGGCCCGCGCTGGGCTTGATGTAGCCCGTCACCATGTTGATGAAGGTGGTTTTGCCCGCGCCATTGGCCCCAATCACCGCCAGCCGTTCGCCCGCTTGCAAATCAAAATCGATGCCGTCAGCGGCCACCACGCCGCCGAAAGACAGCATGAGCCCACGCGTTTGAAGCAACGAGGTCATGACACGGATTTCTTCTTTACGCCAAGTCTGGAAAGCCCCGCCACCAATCCAGAAGGCGCAACAAAAATGAGAATCAACAGCACCACGCCAATCACCAGTTGCCATACGCCCGTGAGCGTGGCGGCGGCAAACAGTTTCAAGAACTCAAAAACTACCGCCCCCAAAAATGCACCTACGGGATGCAACGTGCCGCCCAGCACCGCGATAAAAACGTATTCGCCCGAGCGCACCCAGTAGCCCATCTCGGGCGTGACCAAGCCCTGAATCAACGCGAACATACCCCCCGAAAATCCGCAGAGCGCTGCGCTTGCCACATAACCCGTGAAGAAAACGCGCTTGGCCGAAATGCCCAGGTACTCCAGGCGAACCTCGTTGGATTTGATGGCGTTCAAGGCGTGGCCTGTGGGCGATGCGTAAAACCGCGCCAGCAGCCAGCAAGTGAGCACCACCAAAACGCTGCCCAGCGCCAGCAGCACGGTTTCAAACCCAGCGCGTTCCAGCACCTGGCCGAAAAACGGCGGGCGCTCCATGCGCAGGCCATCCGTGCCACCCGTCAGGTTGTAGAACTTGCCTAAGAGCGCAAACAGCACCATCGACAGTGCCAGGTTCAACATGCCAAAAAAGATGCCCCGGTAGCGCACCATGAACAGCCCGGTGACAGCTCCCGCGAGCAGGCCGACTGCGCCCCCGAGCGCCAGCAGCGCAAGCCCATCCGCCTGCGGCCACGCGCGGGATGCAGCCACCACCGCGTAGCCGCCCAGGCACGTAAAGCCCGCGTGGCCAAACGACACCTGGCCCGCGCGGATCAAAATTGAAACACCGAGCGCGCTTAACCCGTAGGACAGCGCGATGATCAGCGGTGTCTTCAGCCACGGAAACAGCAAGCCCAGGCCCAGCGCCAGTGCAGCAATCAGCCAGGGGGTTGATTTCAACAACATCGAGTACGTCAAACCCTGCGCGCCTGCGCCACCGCAAACAGCCCCTCAGGCCGCCACAGCAATACGGCCAGCATGATCAGGTATGGCACCAGCACATCAATCTCGGGCAGCAGGTAAACCGCAAATGCCTTGCCCATGCCAATCAGCAACGCGGCCACTGCGGTACCGGTGATTTGCCCCAAACCCGCCACGGCGACGACGGCGAATGACAGCACCATCATGTCACCCCCAATGCCCGGCACGAGTGAGGTGGTGGGCGAGGCCAGCGCGCCGCCCAGCGTACCGAGAACGGCCCCCGCGCAGAAGGTCAACAAACCGACCTTGGCGGCGTTGATGCCCATCGCTTGCGCGACTTCGCGGTGGTGCGTGACGGCCATGATCTGCCGCCCAAACCGTGTGTTGGAGAGTGACCATCGCACACCAAAAAACACCGCGACGGCGACTGCGGGCAGCAGCAGCAACTGGTAGGCGGTGTAAGTCACATTGCCAATTTTCAGATTACCCATCGCATCCACCGCATGCGTGACCGATACCGGGCTGGTGCCCCAGATCAGGCGCTGCAAATCTTCCAGAATCATGAAAACGGCAAACGTGGCCAGCAGTTGCATGACGGGATCCAGATGCAGGATGCGCCGGATCAGGCCGTATTCCATCACCGCACCCAATATCAGGCCGACTGCCAGTGCGCCTAAAAACAGTGCGAGCAGCGACAGGGGGATGGATTGACCATTGGCAATGAGCTTGCCGACGGTGGCCGCCGCGTAGCCGCCAAACGCATACAAGCTGCCGTGCGCCACGTTCAAAATGCGCATCACGCCAAAAATCAGCGTGAGGCCCAGCGCGACGAGAAAGAGCAGGGCGGCCTGGGTCAACCCGTCAGCCAGGGCCAGGATAATCAGCGAACCACTCATGCGGCAGCGGTGTTCAAAATCCTTCTCAGAACGCTGTTCAGAACGTTTTTATGCGTGCGTCCTTCAACAACTCAGGTTTGAGCGTTTTCACCCACTCGGGCGACTTGGTGCCCACCGGGTTCTGCACCATTTCGCCTGGGAAGATGGTCAATCCTTCGATGATTGCAAACGGATACGCCGCCACGTTCTTCGTCACGCCCAACATCTGGTCTTCGAGCCCCTGGCCGTCTTCGCGCATCGTGACGGGCCGCGTCAGGCCGCGAAACTTCAGTGATCGCATGGTGTCAGCCAATTGCTCGACCGTGGGCCAGTTGCCGTTGTTGGCCTTGATGGCGGCGTTGTGCGCATCGACCACCGCTTGAATCGCAGCGACCGCGTGGTAAGCCGAGTAGATCGGGTATTGCCCGGTTTTCGCGCGGAATTTTTCGATGAAGGCTTTGTGCTTGGCATCGTCTTTGTACTCGGGGTGCAAAAAGTAATGGTCGCCACGCATGCCCACCAGCACGCCATCGGGCATCGATTTGCCCACCCGCTCCAGCGAACTTTCGGCCAGCGGCAGCACCCAAGTGGACGACTTGATCAAGCCGCGCTGGGCCGATTGGCGAATCAGCGTATCAAGCTCGCCACCCCAGGAGGTGGACAAAATCACGTCCGGGCTCAGCGCCTGCAAGCGGCTGATCTCCGAGCTGAAATCTGTAGAGCCGAACTTCGGGAACAGCTCGGCAACCACCTGCACATCAGGCTTCAACGCGCGCAGCGTGTTGATGAAAATCTCCCACGAGTCGCGGCCCCACGCATAGTCTTGGTTGATCACCGCCAGGGTTTTGAAATTCGGCTTGGTGCGCAGCAAATGCAGCACGGTGGAGACCATCTCGGAGGTGGCGTTGGCCTGGGTGCGAACCACGTATTTGTAGCGTTTGTTTTCCAGGATTTTCTCGGTGCCGCAGTCCCACATCACATTGAGTATTTTCAAATCCTCGCCCACCGGGGCCAGCGCGTTGCAGTTGCCGCTGGAGATGGCGGCCAGCATCACCTTCACGCCTTCTTCCTGCACCACGCGGCGGTACTCAGACAGCAGCTTGTCGCCGCCAATGCCCTCGTCAATGAAGATCGGCCTGAGTTTCACACCCCCAATGCCGCCGGCTGCGTTGATGTCGTCAATCGCAATCTCCGCCGCTGCCTTGCCCGGCACGCCAAACACGGCTGCTGGGCCGGAGAGGAAGGTGGTCATGCCGAGTTTCAGCTCGGCGGGTTTGGCCTGGGCCAGGGCCGTAGTAACTACAGAAGCCGCAGCCACCACGAAAACGGCAGAACGTATCCAGCTTGTCATTGATGTCTCCTTTGAAGGGTTGTTTTCATGATTCTTAGACAAATCGTGATGCCTGTCCATGCTGAAAACGCCACTCAGCGAGCGGGCAGGAAGCCTGTCGCAACAAATTCGCAAATTGACACATGCTATATAATATGTAGCTAATTATTCTTTAAGTGCGAGAGCTAACGCGCGATTTTGTCAGAAAAATAGTCCAAAACGCGATTTTGATCGCAAAAATTAACCTGTAAGTTAATTTTTAACATTTAGGCAGCTCGACCGCCACTGCACCGCTCAATCCTACTCAGGTCGCGCCTCGATTGCACAGACTGCAACCCCGCGCGCGCCAGGAGCCCGCGCACGCGCTCGGCCTGGTCGTAGCCGTGCTCCAGCAGCAGCCAGCCACCCGGCGCCAGACGTGCTGGGGCTTGCGCGATGATGTTGCGAATGTCGTCCAGCCCATCCGCGCCGCTCACCAGCGCCTGCTGCGGCTCGTGGCTGAGTTTGTGTAAATGTTCATCGTGCGCGGCGATGTAGGGCGGGTTGGAAGCGATCACGTCAAACTTTCCCGATACACCATCAAGCCACGAGCCTTGGCTGAAGTTGACATCGAGGTGCAGCGCGCGGGCGTTGGCTTGCGCCACGGCCAAGGCATCGGTACTGAAGTCGATGGCGCTCACGTGCGCGTCCGCACGGGCGTGCTTGATGGCCAGCGCCACCGCGCCTGAGCCTGCGCCCAAGTCGATCAATCGGCCATCACGTGGCAACACGTCCAGTGCCCATTCAACCAGCGTCTCGGTATCGGGCCGAGGCACCAGCGCGCGGGCATCGACAGTCAAATCGAGCCCGAAAAATTCAACTCGACCCGTCAGGTAGGCGAGCGGCTCATTCGCTGCGCGGCGCATTGCCAAGTTGAGAAACGCTGCTTCTGTCGACGCTGGCAGCCCATCAAGATCATGCGCCAGCAGCCACCCGCGTTCAGTGTGCGATTTGCCCAGCGCATGAAGCAGCAGCAATTGCGTCTCAAGCCGATCCACACCCAGCGCCTGGGCCGCTTTGAGGGCGTCGGCAATCGTCATGATGTCAGTTGATCAAGCTGCGGAAGCCAACTCCAGCGCCGCCAGTTGTTCCGCTGCCTCATAGGCTTGCAGCGCCTGAACGACATCGCCCAAGTCA
>JANOTO010000239.1:0-4610 GCA_031416395.1 Rhodoferax sp.
GCTCGGCATCGACCGCTCACGCATTGTGCTGGACCCTGGCATCGGCTTCGGCAAAACCGTCGAGCAGAATTTCGCATTGCTGGCGCGTCAGCAAGAGCTGCTGGCTGCAGGCTACCCGCTGCTGCTGGGCTGGTCGCGCAAGTCGTCGCTGGCGCTGGCCACCAGTTCGTCTTTGGCGACGATTGCAACGATGGATGTGCGTGACCGGCTGGTGCCCAGCGTTACTGCGGCGATACTGGTCGTGCAGCGCGGAGCACGCATTGTGCGAGTGCATGATGTGCGCGAAACCGTGCAGGCGCTGGCCGTGCTGGCGCGCGCGGGCTGAACATCCTGAAATTGATCAATAAGTAATGTGAGGTAGGCAAGCATGTCCAGAAAGTACTTTGGCACTGACGGTATTCGCGGCACCGTGGGCAAAGCGCCCATCACGCCTGATTTCATCTTGCGCCTGGCGCATGCCGTCGGGCGCGTGCTGAAAAAAACCGAGTCACGTCCGACGGTGCTCATCGGCAAAGACACGCGCATCTCGGGCTACATGCTGGAAAGCGCGCTGGAGAGCGGCTTCAATTCAGCGGGTGTCGATGTCGTGCTGCTGGGGCCGCTGCCAACACCGGGCGTGGCGTATTTGACGCGTGCACAACGCGCCTCGCTGGGCGTGGTCATTAGCGCCAGCCACAACCCGTTTGAAGACAACGGCATCAAGTTTTTCAGCGCGCAAGGCACCAAGCTGCCCGATGCCTGGGAGCTGGCGGTGGAAGCCGCTATGGACGAAGCACCAGTGTGGGCTGATTCAGCAACTTTGGGCCGTACCCGGCGCTTGGAAGATGCACCAGGGCGTTATATCGAGTTCTGCAAAAGCACTTTCGCCAACGACCTCACCTTGCGGGGTTTGAAGATTGTGGTCGACGCGGCGCATGGTGCGGCCTATCAGGTGGCTCCTAAAGTCTTTCACGAGCTTGGCGCTGAAGTAATCGCTATTGGATGCGCACCCGATGGTTTAAACATCAACCTGCACGTGGGCGCTACCCATCCACAGGCCTTGGTTGATGCGGTCAAAAAACACCGTGCTGATATCGGCATTGCACTGGATGGCGATGCGGATCGCCTACAGGTGGTGGATGCCAAGGGCCGACTTTTCAACGGCGATGAAATTCTGTACCTGATGGTCAAGGAGCGCTTGCATCGCGGTGGCAAGGCCGGTGTAATGGATGGCGGCCGCCGCGCCTCAGACTCCGTGCCCGGCGTGGTCGGCACGCTGATGACCAATATGGCGGTCGAGCTTGCGTTGAAAGACAAAGGCGTGGAGTTGGTGCGCGCCAAGGTGGGGGATCGCTACGTGCTTGAAGAAATGGAGAAGCGCGGCTGGCTGCTGGGCGGCGAAGGCTCAGGCCATTTGCTGGCGCTTGACAAACACTCGACAGGCGACGGCTTGGTGTCTGCCCTGCAAGTGTTGCAAGCCTGCATTCGCACGGGCCAAACACTGGCAGAGCTGCTGGCTGATGTCACGCTCTTTCCGCAAGTGCTTATCAACGTGCGACTGAAGCCTGGGCAAGACTGGACGGCTAACGCCCGCATGGCCGCAGAGTCCAAAGCGGTGGAAGCAGAACTGGGCAACGCGGGCCGCATCCTCATTCGCGCCAGCGGCACCGAGCCTTTAGTGCGCGTGATGGTGGAAGCGCGCGACCCTGCGCAAGCCCAAGCCTGCGCCAAGCGCATTGCCGATTGCTTGGCGGTATAAATTTCAATTGCTGATAAAAACTGTTTCCATGAATTCGATCAATACAGCAGCGGCCACCATCACTGTTCATCGCGCAGACTACACCAATCCCGTGCATGCAGCAGCTCTGGTGCATCTGCTCGATGCCTACGCTGCTGACCCCATGGGCGGCGGCGAGGGCTTAAGCGATTTCGCCAAAGCGAATCTTGTGCCGTGCCTCGCCGCGCGGCCCCAGGCCTATAGCGTGCTGGCTTACTTAGGTGATTTACCCGTCGGTCTGGTCAACTGCATTGAGGGCTTCTCCACCTTTGCCTGCCGCCCCTTGGTCAATGTGCATGATGTAGCGGTGCTGTCTGCCTATCGGGGTCGTGGCATTGCCGACAAGATGCTGGCGCTGTGCGAGGCCATCGCCCGCGAACGCGGTGCCTGCAAGATGACGCTGGAGGTGCTGCAAGGCAACGCCGGAGCCATTCGCGCTTACCAGCGTTTTGGTTTTGCCGGGTATCAGCTGGGTTCCGCAATGGGGCAGGCTGGTTTTATGCAGAAGTGGTTGAAATAGACGGGAAAAGCGCGGAGGGCTGACAATGAGGCCATGAGCAGCGTCACCACTCAGTCGACTCCCTCCACTTGGCAATCCCTGCGCCACGCCCAGTTTCGCGCGCTGTGGCTCAGCGGCGGCATCTACTTCATTGGGGGTGCCATGCAGGCGATGGCGGCAGCCTGGATCATCGTGGAGATGACGGGCTCGCCCTTTCTTGCCGCGCTGGTGCAAACGGCGGTGTTCATGCCGATGTTTGTGCTGTCGCTGCCCGCCGGGGTGTGGGCAGACCTCACGGATCGGCGCCGCCTCATACTGGGCGCGCTGGCCGTACAAGCAGGCATCGGTCTGCTGCTGACCGTGTTGCTGATGAGCAGCAAGGCAGGCCCCGCCACGTTGTTGATCTTGATCTTTGCATCCGGCTGTTGCACCGCGTTGCTGTCCCCCGCGTGGAACTCGACGGTGAGCGATTCGATACCGCGTGACGAGCTGCCCCAAGCCATCAACGTCGTGGGCATTGCCTACAACGCTGCCCGCGCACTCGGCCCCACGTTGGCAGGCTTGATCTATGCGTGGGTCGGCGGCTCGTGGATATTTGCGCTGGCCGTCGTCAGCACGCTGGTCATGATGCAATCCATCCGCCGCTGGCCGCCCAAGGCCCATCCGCCCACGCGGTTGCCGCCCGAGCGCTTATGGGGTGGCATGCTGAGCGCACTGCGCTTTGCGTGGCACTCGCACAATGTGCTGGCCCAGCTCGTGCGCACCACTGCGTTTGCAGCGGCAGGCTCGGCCCTGTGGGCGCTGTTGCCCGTGATTGGACAGCGGCAGTTGGGTTTGAGTGCGGCCGGCTTTGGCCTGCTGATGGGCTGCCTGGGCGCCGGCGCTGTGGCCGCAGGTTTGATGATTGGCCGGCTGCGTGCGCGACTGGGGCTGGAGCTTCTGGTGCGCACCTGCTGCATCACCTATGCCGCCGCGATGCTGATTGCCGCCTACACGCGCTGGCCGATCCTGGTCTATGTCGCGCTGTTCCTGGGCGGGGCGGCGTGGAGTTCGGTCATGTCCACCTTCAACACTGCCACGCAAACCAGTGTACCGCCGTGGGTGCGTGCCCGCGCCGTGGCGATGCACACCATCAGCGCCCTGGGTTCGCTGGCATTGGGCTCAGCGCTATGGGGTGCCGTGGCTGACTTGATCGGCCTTCAGTTCGCGTTGACCCTGGCGTCCATCGCGATGTTGGTCGGGCTGCTGTTGGCCAAGCGCTTCCCGCTGAGAATGGGCGATGTACAGGATGTGACGCAGGTGATCGAGGGCGATGAGCTCTTTATCACTAACGAGCCTGCGCCCGAAGCAGGCCCTGTCGCGGTGGAAATCGCCTACCGCATTCGCGTCGAGGACACCGAAGCCTTCCTGCAAACCATCAGCCAGATGCGTGCCCCACGAAGACGCGACGGTGCCACCTTCTGGCGCGCCTACAGCGACTTGGCCGACTCCTCCCGCTTTGTTGAGCGCTTCATCGTTGAATCATGGGCCGGCTACCTGCACCAGCGCGCCCGCGCCACCTTGGCTGACCGCGAGCTGGAAGCGCAAGTACGAATCTTTCAACTGGAAGGTGTGGCGGTGACGACGCAGCATTATCTGGCCGAGCGGTGATTTCACCCCTCGCGTCGCAACGCGGGAAACAAAATCACATCCCGAATGCTAGGACTGTCGGTCAGCAGCATCATCAGCCGGTCAATGCCGATGCCGCAGCCGCCGGTTGGGGGCATGCCATACTCAAGTGCGCGCACAAAATCGTGGTCGTAAAACATGGCTTCGTCGTCGCCACCGTCTTTGGCGGCGACTTGGGCGTTGAAGCGGGCGGCCTGGTCTTCGGCGTCGTTCAACTCGCTGAAACCGTTCCCAAATTCGCGGCCGGTGATGTACAGCTCAAAGCGCTCGGTGACTTCGGGGCGGTCATCATTGGCGCGGGCAAGGGGCGAGATTTCGGTGGGGTGCTCCATGATGAAGGTTGGCTGCCAAAGCTTTTCTTCGACGGATTCTTCAAAGTACAGCACTTGCAGGCTGGGCAGCGACCGCTTGGATAAATTGTGCTTGGCCTCGGTCATGCCGAGCTTGCGCAACGCGTTGGTGAGCCACAGTGAGTCGTCCACGCGTAAGCCAGAGCCATCGTCCATGGCCAATGCCGCTTCGGTGTGTTTGATGATCGCGTCGCGGATCGTCAAGCGCTCAAACGGCTGGCTTAAATCGACGGGTTTGCCCGCGTAGCTCAACTGCAATGAACCGGTGGCGCGCTGTGCAGCATCACGGATTAGTTGCTCGGTGTAGTCCATCAAATCAAGGTAGTTCCAGTACGCC
>JANOTO010000240.1:0-15821 GCA_031416395.1 Rhodoferax sp.
TACGGCGGATCCGGCTGCGCCAGATCAGCGTGGCTGGCACCACGGCAATCAACAAAACGTTCAGCAAGCATTGCCCGTTGAGCATTCGGCCCCAATTGACCGGTTGGCTCACAAAACGAAGCAACGTGCTGGGCGACACGGCTACCGCGTCGCCGCTGGCCAGTTGCAAACCCATGGCGCAGCAGCCCAGGGCGGTCCAGATGAGCAGCCCGGTGATCGCGGTTTTAAACAGCCAGCGCCAGCCTGTCAACGCCAGCCAGAACAGGGCGCCCAGCCCAATTTGCGCGGCCAGCAAGAGGGTCAGAGCAGGGCGAATGCTGCCCGGCTCGGTTTGGAGCAACATGGTTTGCCACAGTGGCCAGTGGCCCACAGTTGCGATCCACAGCGCCACCAGCAACGTAACCCAAAGTGGGTGAATCGCGCTGCGGTGCGATTGCGGCGATTGCAGCATACTCTGCGCGAACTCGGTCACGTGAAAAAGTTTGACGTCGGCCATGTTAGTGTGATGGGTGAGCCACCATTGTTACATAGCCAGACATCTTTCTACGCCCCGTTGCGTAACAGAATGAAGCTAGCGGAACGGTAGCGCTGCGCCAGCACTTGCCAGCGTGCACAACATCTAGCTGAACAGATTTTTCAGCTTGTCAGTCCAGGAGTTTTCACTCGGCGAGTGTTTGCTGCCACCTTTTTTGAACGACTCGTCCAACTCTTTGAGCAGCTTGCGCTGATGCTCGGTGAGCTTGACGGGCGTCTCCAGCGAGATGTGGCAGTAAAGATCACCGGGGTAACTGGCGCGCACGCCCTTGATGCCTTTGCCACGCAGGCGGAACTGCTTGCCGGTTTGCGTGCCTTCGGGGATGTCGATGGCGGCTTTGCCTTCCAACGTCGGCACGTCAATTTCGCCACCCAACGCGGCGGTGATGATGCTGATCGGCACTGAGCAATGAATGTCGTCACCATCGCGCTCAAAGATGTCGTGCTTCTTGAGGCGAATCTCGATGTACAGGTCGCCCGGTGGCCCGCCGTTGGAGCCCGGTTCGCCATTGCCTGTGCTGCGGATGCGCATGCCCCCATCGATACCTGCGGGGATTTTGACTTCCAGTGTTTTTTGCTTTTTTACTTTGCCTTGGCCCGCACATGTCGCGCAAGGTTCAGGAATGACTTTACCCACGCCTCGGCAGGTCGGGCAGGTTTGCTGAACGCTGAAAAACCCTTGACGCATCTGCACCGCGCCTGAGCCCTGGCAGGTGCCACACGTTTTGACGGACGTGCCCGGCTTGGCGCCGCTGCCTTTGCAGGGCTCGCAGGCTTCCCAAGTGGGGATGCGAATCTGCGCATCTTTGCCGCGCGCCGCCTCTTCCAACGTGATCTCCATCGCGTAGCTCAAATCGCCACCGCGAAACACCTGGCGCCCGCCGCCCGCGCCCCTGCCGCCACGCTGCTGGCCAAACATATCGCCAAAAATATCGCCAAAAGCCTCGGCAAACCCGCCAAACCCCTCCGCACCCGCGCCGCCAGGGCCGCGCATGTTCGGGTCCACGCCCGCGTGGCCGTATTGGTCGTAAGCGGCCCGCTTTTGCGGGTCGGTCAGCATCTCGTAGGCTTCTTTGGACTCTTTGAATTTTTCCTCAGCCGCCTTGGCCGTGTCACCCTGATTGCGGTCAGGGTGGTGCTTCATCGCATGCTTGCGATAGGACTTCTTGATCTCTTCTTCAGAGGCGTTTTTGGGTACGCCCAGAACTTCGTAGTAATCTCGTTTAGCCATGGTTCACTGCTGGTTTCTGGTTCTGTAGACTGTTTACCGAATATCGGCGTTTCAACGACAAAAATCGCCACGCTGGCCTGAGACAGTCAGGTCTAACGGGGCGATTTGCAGCGGCATAAGAGCCCCGCTTTTAAGGCCTAAGGTTTAAGGCTTCTTGACTTCCTTCACCTCGGCATCGACGACGTTGTCGTCAGCGGGCTTGGCACCTTGCGCGGCTTGTCCGCCCGCGTCTGCACCGCCACCTGCGGCTGCCGTCTCAGCTGCTTGCTTGGCCTGCATGTCGGCGTACATTTTTTCGCCCAGTTTCTGGCTGGCGGTTTGCAGGGTCGTATTTTTTTCTTCGATCGCAGCTTTGTCGTCGGTCGCAAGCGCGGCTTCCAGGTCTTTGATGGCCGCTTCGATTTTCTCTTTCTCGCCCGCGTCCAGCTTGTCACCGTATTCGGTCAGGCTCTTCTTGACGCTGTGGACATTCGCCTCGCCCTGATTCCGGGCTTGCACCAGCTCCAGCTTTTTCTTGTCGTCCGATGCGTTCAATTCGGCATCTTTCACCATTTGTTGAATCTCGGCTTCCGTCAAGCCTGAATTGGCCTTGATGGTGATCTTGTTCTCTTTGCCGGTGCCTTTGTCTTTCGCGCCGACGTGCAAGATACCGTTGGCGTCGATGTCGAACGACACTTCAATTTGTGGCGTGCCGCGGGATGCGGGTGGAATGCCTTCGAGGTTGAACTCACCCAGCATTTTGTTAACGGCAGCAATCTCACGCTCGCCCTGGAACACTTTGATCGTCACGGCAGGTTGGTTGTCGTCAGCCGTTGAGAAGGTCTGTGCAAACTTGGTCGGGATGGTCGTGTTTTTGGTGATCATCTTGGTCATCACGCCGCCCAGGGTTTCGATGCCCAGGGAAAGCGGCGTCACGTCAAGCAGCAGCACGTCTTTGCGGTCACCGGCCAGCACCTGCCCTTGAATGGCAGCGCCTACGGCTACGGCCTCGTCGGGGTTCACGTCTTTGCGCGGCTCCCGGCCAAACAGCTCTTTAACCTTTTCCTGCACCTTGGGCATGCGAGTCATGCCGCCGACCAGGATCACGTCATGAATGTCAGCCACCGACACGCCTGCGTCTTTGATCGCGGTGCGGCAAGGCGCAATCGTGCGCTCAATCAGCTCGTCCACCAGGCTCTCCAGCTTGGCGCGGGACAGCTTGATGTTCAAGTGTTTGGGCCCACTGGCATCCGCCGTCACGTACGGCAAATTGATGTCAGTCTGCGCGCTGCTTGACAGTTCGATTTTGGCTTTTTCAGCAGCTTCTTTGAGGCGTTGCAAGGCCAACACGTCTTTGCCCAGGTCAACGCCTTGCTCTTTTTTGAACTCAGAGATGATGTACTCAATGACGCGCTGGTCAAAGTCTTCACCGCCCAAAAAAGTGTCGCCGTTGGTGGCCAGCACTTCAAACTGCTTTTCGCCATCGACATCGGCAATCTCGATGATGGACACGTCAAACGTGCCGCCACCCAGGTCATACACGGCGATTTTGCGGTCGCCCTTTTCCTGCTTGTCCAAGCCGAAGGCCAGCGCCGCAGCGGTAGGCTCGTTGATGATGCGCTTCACGTCCAAACCGGCAATGCGGCCCGCGTCTTTGGTCGCTTGGCGCTGGGCATCGTTGAAGTAGGCGGGTACGGTAATGACGGCCTCGGTCACGGGCTCGCCCAAGTAATCTTCGGCCGTTTTTTTAATCTTTCGCAGCAAATCAGCGCTGACTTTCTGCGGGGCCAAGCGCTCGCCGCGCACTTCCACCCACGCGTCGCCATTGTCAGCCGCAGCGATTTTGTAGGGCATGAGATCGATGTCTTTTTGGACTTCTTTCTCGGTGAATTTGCGGCCAATCAGGCGCTTCACCGCATACAGCGTGTTCTTGGGATTGGTGACGGCTTGGCGCTTGGCCGATGCGCCGACCAGCACTTCGCCGCCGTCCTGGTAGGCGATGATGGACGGCGTGGTGCGTGCGCCCTCAGAGTTCTCGATCACCTTGGGCGTGTTGCCCTCCATGATCGCGACGCAAGAGTTGGTTGTGCCCAGGTCAATTCCGATGATTCTTCCCATGATTTCCTCCAGTAATTTGTAGCCGATGCAGTGCGCGTTGGCCGATGCGTATTAACTTGTGGATAACTCGAAGCGATTCAAGTGACCCGCTGATAAATATGTCTTTTTTTCGACGCTTACTTTGGCGCAGAAACAGTCACCAGTGCAGGCCGCAACACGCGCTCAGCGATGGAGTAGCCTTTTTGCAGCACCATCACCACGGTATTGGCCTCGTGTTCCGAGGGCACCACGCTGATTGCTTGGTGCTGATGCGGGTCGAACTTGGCACCGGCAGCAGGGTTGATGGCGATGACCTTGTTGCGCTCCAGCGCCGCGTTGAGCTGGCGCAGCGTTGCCGTCGCGCCTTCATTGATTTGCTCAACGGTTGCATCTTTGATCGCCAAGCCCGCCTCCAGACTGTCAGCCACGGGCAGCAGGCTTTCGGCAAAGGCCTCCACGGCGAACTTGCGGGCTTTGGTGATTTCGTCCTCAGCGCGGCGGCGAGAATTTTCGGCATCGGCCTTGGCGCGCAGGTATTGGTCGGCCAGGTCGGTGTTTTTGGCCTTTAAAGTGGCGACCTCGGCTTGCGCCATCGTCAATGCATCCAGCTCGTTGGCAAACTGAGCAGCTTCAAGCTCTTCAAGGCTCATCGGCGGCTGGTTTTCCGCCGGGTTGCCGTGCGGGCCACCCTGCGCGTGCGCTTGGGGCTGCTGCTGGTCTTGCGGATGTTGCGGGCTGCCTGATGAGCTGGGGTTTAGGTTTTGAGACGGTTCTGACATACGAAAAGTAAAGAGTCGACGAATACCCTTCAGAATTGAGGGCAAATATTCGCGTATCAAGGGGCGCAAGCGGGTTAATCCCAAAAAAAAGCACCCTGGCGGGTGCCTTTGGCCAAATCGAGGGACTCAGTTCACCCCGAGCAGCTCAACATCAAACTTCAGCGTGGCATTGGGCGGAATCGCGCCGCCCGCGCCCCGAGCGCCGTAGCCCAAGGCGGCAGGGATGATCAGCGTGCGTGCGCCGCCCACTTTCATGCCCGCCACGCCTTCGTCCCAGCCTTTGATGACCATGCCCGCGCCGAGCGAGAACACAAACGGGTCGCCGCGGTCTTTGCTGGAGTCAAATTTGGCACCTTGGGTGTCGTTGTTGTACAGCCAGCCGGTGTAGTGCACGGTGACTTTTTGACCTTTGGCGGCTTCTGCGCCAGAGCCGATCATGGTGTCGGTGTATTGCAGGCCAGAAGATGTGGTGATGGGGGTGGTGTTGGAGGTGGTCATTGCGTCTTTCTTACTTGGTTAGTTGGTTAGTTGGTTAGTTGGTTAGTTGCTACAAATAATATAGCTTTCTATGCTTATTATACGAGAGCTAGAGCGCTATTTTATTCAAAAAAAAGCCGCAAAACAGCGTTGGGAGCGTCAATAAACCCAAAATGGGTATATCAAGGTCTTTTGTGGCTTTTTTGCTGGCCTGCCCAAACGGTTGGCAAAGCGCTGAATTATGCCAGCCTGGTTTTTGCTGGAGTCACGGGCCGGCCCCGGCGCGGCGGCTTCCTGTCGGTTGCTGCATACGTCATTCGAAAATGGCCAAAAAAAAAGACAGCGATGCTGTCTTTTGTGGGGATTGATGGGCAATTGCGTTCAGTCAGGCGGCAGCTTTGGTGGCTGCTTTTTTGGCCTGCGCGGCAGCCCATTTGGTGGAGAACGCGTGCAGGTCATTGAGGCGCTTGAGCAAGTCTGCGCCCATGGTGGTGACAGTGTAGCCATCGTCGCCGTGCGTCATCAGCCCGGCTGCGCGCAGTTCTTTGATACGGGTGTTGAGTGTGTTGGGGGTGATGAGTCCAACGCTGTCCTGTAGCAGCCTGAAGGTCTGCGGGTGCCCATCTTTCAGCGCCCACAGCACGCGGATGCAGTAGCGGGACTCCAGCAAAGACAATAGTTGGCCGATCGATACGTTTTCTCTGGATCTCATGAATTCAAACTCCTCAAGGTGGGTGGGTTGCAGGCGGGCGCGATGGATGGTGGGGCAGGTTAGCTTGTTCGCGAAACTATAGCGCAGTTTTCAAATCGCTACGAGATTCATAGCTGTGAAGTTACTGAAAACGGATAAATTCGGTAAAAAACCACACTGGATGCGACAAATTATTCCGAGATATTGCCCTGTGCGGCATCTACTGGTAGATTTTCTTGAGCAGGCGGTGCAGGGTTTTGAGCTCGGTTGCCGTCAGTTGCCGGGTGGCATCGCGCTCCAGCCGGGCGGCGGTTTGCTCGGCCTCTTTCATCAATTCAATGCCCTGGCCACTGGGGTGCAGACCCATCGCACGTCCATCTGTGGGGTGAGGGCGCCGCTCAATCAGTTCACGTTTTTCCAGACTGTTGATCATCGCCACAAGATTGGGTGGCAACAGGCCCAGGGTGCTGCAAAGCTGGCGCGATGTGATGCCGGGGTTGTGAATGATCAGCGACATCACCGAGAAATCGACGGGACGAAAGTCATACACCGCCATGTGCGTCATGAACGGCCCGATGATCGCCAGCGAGGCGCGCCGGGCGTTGTACCCGGTCAGCGTTTCCAGATAGCGGGTGTCAACGGTGTCAATGGATTGATCAGGCATGGGTGGCGGGCTTTAATGGCATTGCACTACCTGCATTGCTGCAACGCACCTGCGGCAACACCATTAGCAGCAGGCCATACCGTTTCATGTTCAAGACTCCGCAGTGAAGCCGATGCGCTTGACGTAGCGGCCCCACAGTTCGGAGTCAGCCTTCACTGTTTTTGCGAAGTCATCCAGGCTGGACGATGCGGTGGGCAGCAGGCCGATGGGCGCAGCGAAGTCGGCCACGTCTTTGGCGGGGATCAAGGTTTTGAGCGCGTCGTTCATGCGTGTGGCGATGGCAATGGGTGTTTTGGCCGGCATGAAGAAGCCAAACCACTCCTCCATGTCCAACTCGGGAAAGCCTTGCTCGACATAGGTGGGCACGTTGGGCGCGTAGCGGGATCGCTGTTTGCCCGAGACGGCCAGCAGACGCAACTTGCCCGAAGGCAAATGCTGTAAGTAGTCGCCGATGGGCGATGAGAAGATGGGCAACTGTCCGCCCAGCAGCTCGATGATGGCCGGGCCGGAGCCACGGTAAGGCACCTGTTTCATGTCGGTGCCAGCCGCCTTGTCAAGTAGCGCCGCGACCATGTGCGGCATCGAGCCCGCGCCGGGTGTGCCGTAGTTACCCATCGCCGGGTTGGCCTTGACCCAGGCAATCAACTCTTTCACGTTCGTGACCGTTGCTGGCACCGCTGGGCCGACCCCCAACCCAAACGCGGTGTACAGACCTGTGCTGATCGGCAGCACGTCGCTGACTTTGTACGGCAGCTTAGGGTACGTATGCGGATAGATGGTGATCATTGAGCCCGGCGTGAACAGCATGGTGGTGCCGTCTGCTGGCGATGCGATCAGGGTGGTGACGCCAATCTGGCCGCCCGCGCCTGGCTTGTTTTCCACCAGCACGTTGGTCGCATACACGCCGCGCAGCTTCTCCGCCATGCGCCGCGCAAATGCGTCGGTGGTGCCGCCTGGTGGAAAGCCGACGATGATTTTCAGCGTATCGACCATGCCCTGTGCTCTCACGAGACCGGCAGGGAGCGCTCCTAAAACGGCAGCAGCGGTGGCCGCTTGTGTGAATTGACGGCGTTGCATGGGGTTGTCTCCTTCGGGTTAAAAAAGTTCAAGCGGGTTTGATGATGTGCGCAATCTCGCCAACGACCTGCTCGTGCAGCGCGTTGACCAGGTTTTCCCGATTCTTCAATACGGCGCGCTGATTGATGGAGCCTTTGTCGGTGACTTCGCCCAGATCAATCGACGGTGGCTGATCCAT
Source organism: Rhodoferax sp. (assembly GCA_031416395.1). Classification (GTDB taxonomy): domain Bacteria; phylum Pseudomonadota; class Gammaproteobacteria; order Burkholderiales; family Burkholderiaceae_C; genus JANYCG01. The sequence goes on from JANOTO010000240.1 coordinate 7,708, forward strand.
CAAATGCAGGCGCGCTACGCGGGTGGCGCTGCCGGTGCTGCTGGCAGCCAGCGTGTTCACGACGTTTTGAAAATGGGCTTGTACCGCCGGGCTGTTGAGCACGTGGCTCAGGTCTGTCTCAGGAGCCAAACCGCTCAACGTGCGCACTGCACCCGTGGGGAAAATCAACGCACCGACTTCATGCATATTGATGCCGGTGATCACTGCGTCTTGCACATAGGGCGCGCTTGCCGCAATGATTTTCGCGCGCAGTGGCCCAACGCTGACAAAGGTGCCGGTGGAGAGTTTGAAGTCTTCCGCCGTGCGGCCATCAAACTTCAGGCCCTGGTGGATGTCAGCTTGGTCAATCCAGGCGACCGCGTCACCCGTGCACAAATAGCCCTCGTCATCAAACGCTTCGGCACTGGCCTCGGGGTTGCGCCAGTAGCCGGGGGTGATGTTCGGGCCCTTGTAGCGCACTTCAATCTTGTCGCCTGCTGGCACCAGCTTAAGCAACATACCAGGTGAGGGCAGGCCAAGGTCGCCCGCTTGAACGTTCGCGTTAGTGACAAACAGGCCGTGCGGCGCACTCTCGGTCATCCCGAGGCCGGTGCCCATCACGATGCGTTGCCCCACCTCGCGTTCCTGACTCTCAAAGAGTGAATCCCAAATCGGCTGCCCCAGCGCGGCACCGGCATAAAAGAACATCCGTACCTTGGACAGCAGGTTTTTGCGCAGGAGGTCGTCCGTTTTCATGGCGGCTGCGATGAGCTCGAATCCAATGGGCACGTTGTAGTAAGCCGTGGGTGCAATCTCACGCAGGTTGGCAATGGTTTTGTGGATGAGCGCAGGCGTTGGTTTGCCTTCGTCAATGTAGAAGCTACCACCATTGAACAGCGCCGCATGCACGTTGTTGTTGCCGCCGAATGTGTGATTCCACGGTAGCCAGTCGACCAACACCGGCGGATCGCCTTCGGCATACACCGAAGGCATGCTTTGACGGATTTGCTGCTGGTTGGCGCAGATCATCCGTTGGGTATTGATCACGCCCTTCGGCAGCTTGGTGGAGCCGGAGGTGAACAAAAATTTAACAATCGTGTCCAGGCCGGTCGCCTGCATCGCGGCGGGTACGTCGGATGTGGCGGGGGTTTGCAACAAGTCGTCGAATGCTCTGAGTACCCGGGCGGAATCTACGCCTTGCCGAAATTGGTTGACCACGACAACCACATCGTTGGAGACCGTTGCATCAATCGCCTTGCCGTAACGTGTCCAGTCGCTTGCGTACACCATACCTGGCGTGATGGTGGCGAGCACATGGCGCAGCTTCTCGTAGTCTTGGCTCATCAGGCTGTAAGCGCTGGAGACTGGGCAGTAGGGAACTCCCACCGTCATCGCGCCAAGCGCGAGCAGCGCATGCTCCAAGCTGTTTTCACTCAGAATCGCCAAGGGTCGCTCTACGCTAAGCCGCGCATCCAGCAAGGCTTGGCCGATCTGTTGCGCACGCTGCCAGGCTTGCGCGTACGTGATGCGTACCCATTGCCCATCCGCGCTGCGCTGCGCCATCCAGGTGCGATCAGGCGTAGTTTGCGCCCAGTGCTGCAAACGATCCGTCATGCGTTCGGGATAGGATGCCAACGGGACTTCAGCGCGCAGATAGCTCACCGCCCCGCGTTGCATGTGTTCGCCGCGGGTCACACCGAAGTGAAATTCCCGGTACGCAGCACCAGACGTGCTTGCGGGTAAGGGGGAGGTTGGAGAGGTCATTCCGCTTTGACCTTTGCCGCGCGGCCTTCCAGAAAATCACGCACTCGCGCCTGGGCCTCCGGCGCGGTTTCCACGATGGCTGCCATCAGCGATTCAGTCAGCAGCCCATGCTCAGCCGTCTGCTCGGCGATACGCGGCAGGGCTTGCAACAGGGCGTAGTTGGTCATTGGCGCATTGGTGGCAATGCGTGTCGCCAGTTCCAGAGCCTTGCTCAACGCTTGGCCCGAGGGCGCGAGGTATTGCGCAAAACCTGCGGGCACAGCCTCGGCCGCTTTGTAGACGCGGCCAGTCAGCATCATGTCCAGCATGCGATGGGTGCCGATCAATTTGGGTGCCCGCACAGAGCCGCCGCCGCCGACAAAAATACCGCGTGCACCTTCGGGAAACGCAAAAAATGCGGACTCATCTGCGACCCGAATGTGGCAGCTTGCAGCCAGCTCCATGCCACCGCCCACGCACGCGCCGTGAATCGCGGCAACAACAGGCACGCTGCCCTTTTCAATCGCCTCAAACGCGCGGTGCCATTGGCGCGAGTGCATCAGACCTTCCACGGCGGAGCGGCCCTTGATTTCGCTCAAATCAAGCCCTGCGCAAAAGTGATCTCCTTCACCGCAAATCACCGCTGCACGCGTCCCCGCAGGCAGATGCAGAAACGTTTGCTCCAGCGCCAACACCATGCTGTCGCGGATCGCGTTGCGCTTGCCAGGGCGATTGAGCTTGACAACGGCTACTGCGCCGTTCATCGTTACGGAGATGTCTTCGAAACTAGGAGATGAAGCCATTGCAGAAATTGTCAATCAAGTTATAGTAGATAACTAATTTAAGCTGATTTTCGTTGAGTTAAATCAGTAATTACCCTAGGACGCGCCATGAATCATCAAGACTTGATTGCCATTGACATCCACACCCACGCCGAGGTGAGCTGCTGGAACCCATTTGACGCCTACGGCGAAGAATACGACCGTGCAGCGGACAAATATTTTCGCAACAGCCGCCGCCCCACCATCGCCGAGACCATCGCCTACTACCGCGAGCGCAAGATCGGCCTGATCATGTTCACGGTCGATGCAGAAGCAAAAATGGGCCGCAAGCGCATCCCCAACGAAGAGATTGCGCAGGCTGCGCTTGACAACAGCGACATGATGATGGCCTTTGCCAGCATCGACCCGCACAAGGGCCTGATGGGCGCGCGCGAGGCCGAGCGGCTGATCAAAGACTATGGCGTGAAGGGCTTCAAGTTTCACCCGACGGTCCAGGCCTATCACCCCTACGACAAAATGGCTTGGCCCATTTACGAAGTGATCAACGCCCACAAACTACCCGCCATCTTCCACACCGGGCACAGCGGTATCGGCAGCGGTATGCGCTGCGGCGGTGGCCTGCGTTTGGAGTACAGCAACCCCATGCACCTGGACGATGTCGCAATCGACTTCCCCGACATGCAAATCGTGATGGCGCACCCCAGCTTCCCTTGGCAAGATGAAGCGCTGAGCGTCGCCACTCATAAGCCTAATGTCTGGATAGACCTGAGTGGCTGGAGCCCCAAGTACTTCCCCAAGCAACTCGTCCACTACGCCAACACACTCCTCAAAGACCGTATCCTCTTCGGCAGCGACTACCCTCTGATCACCCCCGACCGCTGGATGAAAGATTTTGAAGACGCCGGCTTCAAGCCGGAGGTTATGCCGGGGATATTGAAAGGCAATGCGATGCGGCTGTTGGGCTTGGGGTGATGGCGATCGATGAGTTGTTGCGCAACCGCTACTTGGCCGTCGCTCCCGACAATCGAATCACCTCCGTCAGGCGTTCGGTGTCGCGTTTCAGGCGTGCTTCAAACTGAGCGGTCGTGCCGCCCAGCACTTCGCCACCAGCCGTTTTGATGATCTCGATCAGCGTGGGGTCTTTCAGCACGCGTTGAGTGTCTTCCTGGATGCGGGCGAGGATCTCTGCGGGTACGCGGGCGGGAGCCAGCAGACCGAACCAACCGGTCAGCTCGTAATCGGGGATGCCCAGCGTTTCAGCCACGGTGGGCACATCAGGTAGCAAAGGCGTGCGTTTGCGCGAGGTCACCGCCAGAGCCTTGATCTTGCCGCTTTTTACAAACTGAAGCGCAACGGGCAGGTTGACAAAGCCGACTTGCAGTGTGCCGCCAATGTGGTCGGTGGTGGCCTGCGCGTTACCCTGGTACGCGATGTGGGTGATCTTTGCGCCGGTTTTCAGCGCCAGCAACTCACCGGACAAGTGTCCTGAGCTGCCCGCGCCCGGTGTGCCGTAATTGAGTTTGCCGGGTTCTTTCTTGGCCAGGTCAACAAGTTCTTTCAGAGAGTTGACACCCAAGTCCGGGTGCACCGTGATCACGTTGAGCATCTCTGCCACCTCGATGATGGGTGCCAGGTCTTTTGACGGGCTGAACGGCATATTGGCGTACAGCGAAGGGTTGGTGGCCAGGGGAATGCCGTTGAGCAGCAGGGTGTAGCCGTCAGGTGCCGACTTCGCGACCAGGTCGCTGCCGATATTGGTACCTGCGCCCGGTTTGTACTCGACGATCACCGGTTTGCCCCATGTCTCCTGGAGCCTTTGGGCAATGGCGCGGGCAAACACATCGGACGACCCGCCGGGCGTGGCGGGTACGATGATGCGAACGGTTTTTGTCGGGTACTGCTGCGCATTGACGCCACCCGGCAGTATGGCCAGTGTGCCTGCCATCGTCAGGGCAAAACAGAGATAACGACGCGAAAGCGTGGTGTGCATCTAAACTCCAAAATGGCGTGAGCGGATGTTCGAGATGACTTTGGTCAGCTCGCGTGGGCCATCATGACATAACCCAATTCAAGGACGCAAGCCCGATGACCCCTACTCACGTTGTAATTGCCGGTGGCGGACCAGCAGGCCTGGTCAGCGCCCTTGTGCTGGCGACGGCGGGCATTCAGGTGACGGTGTTGGAGCGCAACGCCAAGTCGGCGCAGGATCTGCGGGCTTCGACTTTCCACCCACCCACCTTGGACATGCTGGAGCGCTTTGGCCTTGCGCAGGAGTTGCTGACCCAGGGTCTGGTGGCGCGTTACACCCAGCAGCGCGACCGAACGGCGGGCATCATTGCGCAGTTCGACATGCAATTGCTGGAGAACGACACCCGCTACCCGTATCGCCTGCAATGCGAGCAGTGGAAGCTGAATGACTTGCTGATTCAGCGTTTGTCCAAGTTTTCTCATGTGACCGTGTTGATGAATGCGCAGGTGGAAAGTGTTGAACAGGACGCGCAGGGTGTCTCAGTGAACGCGCTGATTAATGCCAGGCCCGAGCAACTGCGTGCCGATTACCTGATTGGTGCCGACGGTGCCTGGAGCGCGGTGCGGCAGTCTTTGGGGCTTGCATTTGACGGGTTTACATACCCCGAGCGGTTTTTGGTCGTGTCAACGGCATTCGAGTTTGCGGATCACATGCCAAAGTTGTCCTACGTGAACTATGTGTCTGATCCACAGGAGTGGTGTGTGCTGCTGCGCGTGCCCACTTTATGGCGCGTGCTATTCCCAACCCGCGCGCAGGAGTCCGACGATGAGGTACTGAATGATGCGGCCATTGAAGCGCGCATGCAGGCGCTGCTGCATCGGCCCAGCCGTTACGACACGGTGCACCGCACGCTGTACAAGGTGCATCAACGGGTGGCGGCGAAGTTTCGACGGGGTCGTGTGGTGCTGGCGGGTGATGCCGCGCACATCAACAACCCCATCGGTGGCATGGGCATGAATGGTGCCGTGCATGATGCGTTCAACCTCAGCGACAAACTGGTGCAGATATTGAATCATGGCGCAGATGATGCGCTGCTGGATCGCTACGAACGCCAGCGCCGCGCGGTGGCGATTGAGTACATCAACGCCAACACTGCGCGCAATAAGAAAATCATGGAAGAGAGTGACCCCCATGTTCGACGCGAAACACAAGATCAGCTACGGGCGATTGCCGACGATCCGGTGGCGTCGCGAGACTATTTGCGCAAGACATCCATGATGGATGCTCTACAACGAGCGGAGGCCATTGAATGAAACAGGGTTTAGGCAGCAAATCCGGCACTGAACGCCGCGCCCAGTTGCGGGCGAGCCTTAAAAAGGGCCATCTGGTTTCCGCACCGGGTGTGTACGAAATGATTTCTGCCAAGATCGCAGACGGTATGGGGTTTGAGGCGCTGTACATGACGGGCTACGGCACAGTGGCATCGCACCTGGGCTTGCCCGACGCGGGCCTGGCGAGTTACACCGACATGGTCAACAGGGTCACCCAGTTTGCGAGCATCACGGATACGCCTCTGATCTGCGACGGCGACACGGGCTACGGTGGCTTGCTCAACGTTATGCACACGGTGCGCGGGTACGAGGCTGCGGGCGCGTGTGCGATCCAGCTTGAAGACCAGGAGTTCCCGAAAAAATGTGGCCACATGCTGGGGCGGCGCGTCATACCGGCGCAGGACATGGTCGAGAAAATAAAAGTCGCTAGGCAAACGCGACAGGATCCGAATTTCTTGATCATCGCGCGCACAGACGCACGCACCGTGCTGGGCATTGACGAGGCACTGCGTCGCGGGGAGATGTACGCGCGCGCGGGTGCAGATTTACTGTTTATCGAAAGCCCGGAGTCTGCTGAAGAGATGGCGCTGATTGGCCGCAGCTTCGATCTGCCGCTGGTCGCCAATATGGTGGAGGGTGGTCGCACGCCGATCCTGAGTGCGCAGGAGCTACAGCAAGTCGGCTACGGCCTGGCAATTTTCCCCGCAACCGCTTTTCTGGCGGCCGGGGCGGCGATACAGAACGTGTACAGCACCATCAAGCAGACCGGCTCGTCTGTCAACGTCTCCGTACCACTGCATAATTTTCAGGCATTTTCGCAAATGATGGGTTTTGACTGGGTCGCCGAGTTCGATGCGGCCCACGCGCCCAATACCGCAACACCAGAAGGCGAGTCATGACCAAAGAAGACGTGTACCGCCGACAGAATCTGGGAAACGCATCTGGCTTGGGCAGTCGCTGCGGTTTGGTGTTGGTCGATTTCGTCAATGCGTTTGTGGATGCGTCGCAGTTTGGCGGTCCGCATGTTGCCGCCGCCGTCAAAGCGACGCAACCGCTGCTGCAGGCGTTTCGCGCGGCACAGTTGCCAGTGGCATTCACCCGCGTGGTCTTTGCGGACGATGGATCTGATGCTAACGTGTTTTGTCTGAAAGTGCCCCTGCTGGCCCGTTTGACGCAAAGCTCGCACGGTTCGCAGGTCGTGCCGGAACTGGAGCCGCAGGTGGGTGAATTGGTCGTGCGCAAGACTTCCGCTTCGGCATTTTTTTCTACTGGGCTGTCAGAGTGGTTGCGGCTGCGGGGCGTGGATACAGCCGTCGTGGTCGGCTGCACCACCAGTGGCTGCGTGCGTGCCACCGTGGTGGACGCGATGCAATTCAACTTTCGCACTGTCGTGATTGAGGACTGCGTGGGGGACCGCGCGATCGAGCCGCACGAGGCCAACCTGTTTGACATACGCCAGAAATATGCCGACATCATGTCGCGTGACGCGTTCTTGAAGCTGCTGCGAGGATAGCCATGGATCACCTCGGCTACCGGATGAAGTTTGGCGCTTTGGGGCCATCAACCAACACTATTGTGCAGCCCGACTTTGATGACATGCGCCCCGCAGGGGTGACCAACCATTACAGCCGGATCATCATTCCCAACATTCCGGTGGCCACGGATGCAGACTTTGTCGCGCTGGTCAACAGCATTCAGAGCAACACCCTGCAGGCGGTTGATGTGCTCAAAAGCTGTGAAATGCAGTACCTGGTGATGGGCATGTCAGCAGCTACGTTCTGGGATGGACGCCCTGGCGCGCAGAAGTATCTGAACATGATGCGCGAGCGCGCGGGGGTGGAAGTGTCGTGCGGCTCATTCGCGACGGAAGCTGCTTTGAACGTTTACAAGGCAAAGCGCATCGCGTTTTTCTCGCCCTATTTTCCAGTGGCCAATGCGCAGGTGCGGCGTTTTTACGAGGACTGCGGTTTCACGGTAGTGCGCGACCTGTGCCTACAGCGTCCCAGCCCCGTGCAAATCGCGCATACCACCGACTCGATGTGCCGTGAAGCGGTGCAGAAACTGGCCCAGGACGATGTCGATGCCATCGTGCAGGTCGGCACCAATCTGTCGATGCTGCGATTTGCGGCTGCTGCGGAGTTGTACCTGGGCAGGCCTGTTATTGCCATCAACGCAGCCACTTATTGGCATGCACTGAGGGCGGTCGGCATTCAAGACAAGCTGCAAGGTTTCGGCACGCTACTTTCGCACCACTGACACACCAGGCTACAGCATGGATACCAGCCAAGGCAGCCCGTGCAGCGCCGCCAT
>JANOTO010000241.1:0-6649 GCA_031416395.1 Rhodoferax sp.
AACGCGCCACGCCGTTTGCTTTCCCGCTGGTGGTCGAGCGCTTGCGTGAGAGCGTTACCTCAGAAAAGCTCTCAGACCGCATTGCGCGCATGGTGGCCGATTTGGAGAAGGCAGCCAATGCGCCTGGCCGTGCGCGATGAAACGGGACATCGCAGTTCAAATTGCGGGCTGCGATGTGCTGCTGCTCGCAGACAAGGCCCTGTACTGGCCGCAACAGCAAGTGCTGTGCATTGCAGATGCCCACTTCGGCAAGGCAGCCGCCTATCGCGCGCTAGGGCAGCCCGTGCCGCACGGCACCACAGCTGCCAACTTGCTTCGACTTGACGCGCTGCTGGCTAGCTACGCCGTGAGCGAGCTGATTTTCCTGGGTGACTTTCTGCACGCACGCAAATCCCACGCGCCAGCCACACTGGCCGCGTTGCACGAATGGCGGCATCGCCATGCGGCACTGGTGTGCAAACTGGTGCGCGGCAACCATGATTTGCGAGCGGGCGACCCACCCAGCACGCTGTCGATGGAGGTGGTTAACGAACCATATATATGCGCGCCTTTTGCGCTGCGCCACACGCCTGCAACACACGCTACCGATCACGTGATTGCGGGCCACGTCCACCCAGTATTTCGACTTGAAGGCCAGGGTCGCCAGCGCCTTCGCTTACCGTGTTTTCACATCACCGACACGATGACGCTGCTGCCTTCGTTTGGCGAATTTACGGGAGGCCAGGCAGTTCAGGTTGCACCTTCAAGCCGTACGTTCATTACCGATGGCTCGGGCATTTGGCCGATTGCCGGTCGCGCCGCATCCTACTGAGGCTGTTCGTGCCACTCTGTTTGATGGCGAACATTGCGCCAACTTGGGAAAAAACATGTTTATCTCCTACAAACAATGGCGTGCTGAACTGACTGGATTGCAAGAGTGCATCATTCAAAATTTCCTGGGTGACGCAACCACCGCTGAATTTAGCGGCCACCTCATTTCCTTCAGGAGAAACTTCATGCAAACTTTGAAAATGCTTAAACCGCAGTCACTTATAACGGCTGTGTCCTGCGCCGCGCTGGTTGCCTGTGCTGGGGGCAGCGTTGACCCCGGCAATGAAGCCGCCCGCGCCAACGAACCCAAGCCTGCGGCCAACGCACAAATGCAGACGGTGCTGGATGAACTTGCGGCTTTAGGTGCAAAGCCCCTGCAAACGCTGACGGTCGCTCAGGCCAGAACGCAGCCTACGCCCGCAGACGCCGTCAAATCATTGTTGGCTAAGCAAGGTAAGAGCACAGTACCCGAAGCGGTGGGCAGTGTTGAAGACCGCAGCATTCCCGGGCCTGGTGGCAGCATACCCATCCGAATTTACAAACCAGCGGGCGCTGGCCCGTTTCCGGTGGCGCTTTACATCCACGGCGGTGGCTGGGTCATCGCAACGCTTGACACCTATGACAGCTCGGCCCGGGCGCTGACCAATGCCGCAGGTGCGATCATCGTCTCGACCCATTACCGGCAAGCGCCAGAGTTTAGGTTTCCCGCCGCCCATGAGGATGCTTACGCAGCGTACCAATGGACGCTTGCAAATGCCACGTCACTTGGTGGAATTGCCAAGCAGATCGCCGTGATTGGCGAAAGCGCGGGTGGCAACATGGCCACGGGTGTGGCGATTCGCGCGAGGGACAACAACATTCAACGCCCAGTGCATCAGGCGTTGATCTACCCAGTGACCAATTACGCGTACGACTCGCCTTCGCAAATCCAAAACCGAGACGCCGCACCGTTGGGTACACCGGCGTTGATGTGGTTCTATGACAAGTACCTGCCCACACCAGCAGACGGTGCCAACCCTCTGTTCTCCGTGCTGCGCGCGCCATCTCTGGCAAACCTTCCCTCGGCAACTGTCATCACAGCAGACATTGACCCCCTTCGGTCAGAAGGCCGTGCTTATGCTCAGCGCTTGGGCGAGGCGGGCGTGTCAGTTGACTATGGCAACTATGTCGGTGTGGCGCATGAGTTCTTTGGCATGGGCGCTGTGTTGACAGACGCACGCAGCGCTGTGGCCCGAGTCGGTACCAACCTGAAGGCCGCGTTCGCGAAAACGGGGGATTGAAATCTACGGAATGCCAATCTCACGGTAAACCATCAAGCCTGGCAACGCAGTTGAATTTGCGCTGCCAGGCCATCAGGCAGGGCGAACCGCCCTGCAATGGTTAGCCGACGGGTCTCGGCTCACTGGTTTCATCAGCAGGCAACGCAAAGCCGTCCCCGAGCAAGAGTGGCTCGGAGGTTTCATCGTTTTTCAGGCTGTTTAGAAAACCAATAAAACTGTCGCCGTTTGCTTTGGCAGAGTCGGGGATTGAGGCGCTCACCGAACTCCCCCCCCCAGTGCCGGTGCCAGTGCCAGCCCCGACACCAACGCCAGCGCCACTGCTGTTGTCAGCATTTGCATTCGCATCGCGTCTGTCATCGTTGCCGCCGCACGCAGCGATGATAAGAGCCATGGCAAGAACTGATGCTAGTTTCAACTTTCGAGTGTTATTCATTTTGAATGTCCTCAATTTTGTTTATGGAAAAACGGTGCCAGCGGCTGCAGGCGGGTTGAAATTGCCGGGGATCGGCGTTGTGAGGTAGGGGAAGGTCACGCCGTAGTTGGCAGCGGTTTTGCGCACCCCATCGGTCAATGCCAATCCCCCGGCGGGCGCGTCTGAGGGTTTGCAGCCTACTTTGAGTGTGTCTGCAGCCCCGGTGAGAACGCACAGCGCTCCCATGGCGACGCGCAAAGACAGATCGACCACATCGTCAGCCGGGCGCCGACCATTCGGAAAGCCAGCGTTGTCTCCAACGGCAACACCCAGCGGGTTTTGTGCGCCTGGTGCAGTAATGGCAATCGAAGTGTTGAGCCGCAGCATCTCTGCCGCCACCACATTCTTGGGCTGGTTCACACCCTCAATGCCTTTGAGAAACACCGTCAGCAAATCCGTGCGCGGGAAATTGGTGGGTGCTTTGGCCGCTGGAAACAGCGACTCCACCAGCGCGGGCAATACCGGATTCGTCACATAGTCGGCAAAGTTTGCCGGGTCGTGTTTTGGCTGCGAGGCGTTGAACTTATCTTTGTCGTCAAGTCCTATGATGACCTCGTTAACCAGTGGCATGCCCAGGCGCGACACCTGAGTCCATGCACCGCCGCCGCGTGTTGCATTGTTGAATCCAGTTTTTGGTGAGCCATTCAGCACCCGACCCTGGCGCATGCTCGATGTGGTGTAGGCGCCAATGACAGGGTCGGTCGTGCTTGCCCCGACGACACCGGCCACCAGGCAGGCAGTCGGCACCTCCATCGCCAGCGTGCTGACGTTTTTAGCCTCCAGATCGTTGTTGTTGCCGCCGGTTTCAGGTCCAAGCGGATTCAGGTTGAACAAATCGAAGATTTTGCCGACAGCAATGTAGAACGGCTCCTTGCGCTGCCCTACAAAGACACGCGCTGGAACTGCGCACCCAGGAATGGCCACGTTGTAGATATGCAGGTTGGCGTAAGTGGCGTAACCTGTGGTGCTGCCAAAAACATTGTCGCCAATGTTGTCAACCGGTTTGTCAAACTCGGAGGCGCCGTTGGCGTTGTTGGTCACTTTGCTGCTCTTGCCACCACGCCGCTCGCTGCGCACGACATCAATGGTGAAGGTTTCACGCACATTCAGCGTAGCCGGGTTGATGCCGCTGATGCGACCGCTGTTGATCAGTGGAATTTTCACAGATTTGCCGCCCACGGTCAGCGCAGCCGCCTTGGAGGTGTTCTTGAACCGGAACTGGAAAGTCAGGTCTTCCTTCGCATCTCCATTGTTGTCAATGTGAATTTCATACAGCGCATCGGGGTCGAACATGTAGAAGTTGGGGCCGCCCTGCGGGTCTTGGAACGGCTGGTAATTGGCCAGGATGGTCACAAAATCCTGACGACCTGTTTCATAGCTGCGAAACATGTAAAGGTCGGTGGCATCAACTTTGGCCTGCCCGCTGATGAACGGGGCTTCGCGATGGCTCGACGCCATCGCGGGGGACGTGGCGACCATCGCAACGGCCAAACCGATACCGAGTGAGCTCAGGACGCCAGACAGGCGCGTCGGGGTGAAGGGGAAGTAATTCATGGCAAGTTCCTTAAAAATGGAAGGGTCTAAATGGCGTAAAGAGATACTGAACTTTTCCGGCATGCGGACAGTTCGGATATGAGGTTAAAGATGTCTCGAGCGCTCGTCAGTGCGCTGTCGCACATAAAGCTGAACCTCTTGATAGCAGGGCAGCGCATGGTGATCGCGAGTGCCTTTACTGTGCCCTGAGGCTTCAATGCCAAGGTCGGACATTGAGTAGGGAAAATGATTGACGGAAATGCTATTGTCATCCCTATACCATCCGTACAGATGGTGCTAAGATGGCAGCATGAAACAAAAAAACACCCTCGCAATCGCACGTCCGATGCTTGCCGATGTCCAGGAGATGAACGAAAAAGGCATCAGCAGCCCCGGCGACAAACCCAGCGACAAACCCAGCGACAAGATCAGCGAGAAGATCACCATCAACATGGGCTTTGTCGACCTGGGGCAGATTGACCTGCTGGTGTCTGAGGGCTTTTATGGCAACCGCACCGACTTCATCCGCACAGCCATCCGCAATCAGATTGGCACGCACGCTGAGGCCGTAAAGCAGGTGGTGGCGCGCAAAACGCTTGTGCTGGGCTTGCAGCACTTCAGCGCTTCTGACCTGCGAGGCGTCAAGGCTGCGGGGCAGATGCTTGCCATTCGCGTGCTCGGCCTGGTCACCATTGCCAATGACGTCAGCCCGGCGCTGGCGCTGGCCACGATTGAATCGCTGGAGGTGTTGGGTGCGCTATCTGCAAGCCCCGCCGTCAAAACCGCACTGCGCGGGCGCATTCGGTAAACAAGAATTTTGCAAAAAATTTCGCGAAAAACTTCAGGAGGAACTTCAATGAACGAAATAATGCAAGAACTCATGCGCGAAGCCACCCGGCTCACGCAATCGGGGAATTTGAGAGAAGCCACCCAGGTGATCCAGCGCGCGTTGGGCAATGCGGGACGTGCGCCGATACCTCCTGCATCAAACTCCACCGTATCGCCGCCCATCATTTTGGACGGTTGTGTTTTTGAGGTCGGGAGCGCCCAGGTGGAGGAGCCCGAGGTGGCACGACCGCAAACGCCGTCGTCTTCGGCGAATGGGCGCGACCACAACCCTGAAGGCGAGTTCGTCGACGGCAGTCACACCCACGCTTCACTGACCCGCCGCTACAAACTATACACCCCTCCAGGTACGTTTGACACAAGGCTGCCACTGGTCGTGATGCTGCATGGCTGTACGCAAAGCCCGGATGACTTCGCAGCCGGTACGGGGATGAACGATCTCGCAAAGGCGCAGGGCTTTTACGTGCTGTACCCCGAGCAGTCGGCAAACGCCAACCCGCAGCGATGTTGGAACTGGTTCAAACACAACCACCAAAGCCGGGGCAGGGGAGAAGCGGCGTTGCTCGCCAGCATGACGCTGGCAGTCATCCAACAACACGGCATTGATTCGCGCCGCGTTTACATCGCAGGGCTGTCGGCGGGGGGTGCGATGGCGGCCATTGTGGCGGCGGCGTATCCTGAGATCTTCGCGGCGGTGGGCGTGCATTCAGGGCTGGCGGTGGGTGCGGCGGGCAACGTCGCAGAGGCGCTTGCAGCAATGAAAAGCGGTGCGGCGGATATCAAGCTGGCTTCATCCAGCAGCGCAGTGCCCACCATCGTCTTTCACGGCGACCAGGACCGCACGGTTCACCCGCGCAATGGTCAGCAAGTGATTGCGGCATTTGTGGCAGGATCGGACAGGTCAGTGGAACAAGGCAAGTCGAATCAGGGCCAAGCGTTCACGCGGACTCGCCATCTAAAAGAAGATGTCAATTTTGCAGAGTTATGGGTGCTGCACGGCGGTGGTCATGCCTGGTCTGGCGGCAGCGCGAAGGGTTCCTACACCGACCCCAGCGGCCCGGATGCCAGCAGCGAGATGCTGCGGTTCTTTTCTGAACACGTGAAGCCCGTCTGACGGTATTCAAGCGAAAATCAAAAATAATTAACCTACAGGTTAATTTATTCCTGAAATAGCCTCAAAAATCGATAAATACCAATGAAATAGTGCCCTAGCTCCCGAATAATATGCATAACAAGCTATTTTTATAGGAGCAAACTACGCTGGCAAATCAGCAGCCCACCGTCGGCCACCGTTGCAAACAGTTGAGGCACTTTCCTACACCCAGCCATCTTCGCTGCTGACAGTCTGGGTTCCAGGTTCTCAATATCCTTCTCGTAAAGTTTGCGCCGTTGGCCAAACCTCTTCAAGAAGGCGTTGACAGATGATTTTTTTTGAACCTGGCTTGTATCTGCGGGTGCAGGAATTGGAGAACGGCCCCAAGCCTTTTCCGTTGCAAAACGGGTTTTCGCTGAGTCGCGCTTATCGCGCACTGGGGCTGTACAACCCGTCTGAAACCAGCGACGCCTACTTTGTGCTTTCCAACGACCGCGATGAGATCTGGTTCATCTGCAACCGGCATTTGCGCACGATTGGGCTATTGCCGCAGGAACAACGGCTTCGCATTGTCAACCTGCCGCTCGCCAAGACTCGTTCGCGGACTGGGCGCAG
>JANOTO010000242.1:0-3891 GCA_031416395.1 Rhodoferax sp.
GATAGACGCCAGTGAGCGCGGTGGTCTCATCCGTCTCACCATGCTGCTGGCGCAGCGCCAGCAGGTTCATGTCTAGCTCATACAGCAGGCGGCGTTGCTCGTCGCTTCGCACCATGCTTTCGATCCAGAAAAAACAGGCCAACCGGTACCCGCGCGTGACGGGTTTGACCTGGTGCAGGCTGGTACCGTGGTAGATCACCAGATGGCCCGCGGGCAGCTTCACCGCTTGCTCGCCAAAGGTGTCGGCCATGCACAGCTCGCCGCCTTCGTAGTCTTGCGGGTCGTTCAAAAACAGAGTGCAGGAGATGTCGGTACGCACGCGTTGGCCCGCGCCTGGTTGGTAGCGTATGGCGCTGTCGATGTGCTTGCCATAAACGTTGCTGGCACCACCGTAGCGATTGAGGCGTGGCGGGAAGATGCGCTTGGGTAACGCGGCGGAGAAGAACGTCGGCTTGCGCTCCAGCCCCTGCAGCACCATTTCACGAATCGCGCGAGATGGTGCGCAGTCGTGCGGCAACTGTTCATTATTCTTGACCTGGCGGGCCTGCTCGCCCGCGCCGGGTTTGCCGTCTTCCCACGCCACGCCGTGCAGCAGCTTGCGTGCCTGCACAAGCTCGTCGGGCGTTAGGACATCTTCAATGACGAGGAGCATCGGTCACCTCAAAACTTTGCATTCAAGCCAACGTAAAGCAGTCGCCCCGTACCGGGCACGTAATGGCCCCGGTAAAGCGAATCCGCATACAGCGTGTTGGCGACATTGTTCAAATTTGCCTTGACGGTGAAGCGATCGTTGATGGCGTACTCCGCCATCAAATCGACCGTGGTGAAGGCGGGGGCCTCCCACGCGGGCGCGGTGACGTCTGCAGGCGCTTGCGCAGAGCGGAAGTTGATGCCGCCACCCAAACGGAACTTGGGGGTTAGCTGGTACGTGCTCCACACCGTGCCGCTGTGCACCGGCGAGAGGCCGGGGCGGTCGCCTTCGCGGTTGCCCACCAAGACGGAGGTGCTGGCGGCCACGTCCACCTCGGCTTCAGGCATCCACATGTACGAGCCGTAGATCTCCCATTGGCTGTTGATGCGGCCTGTCACGTCCACCTCCAACCCGGCGCTGTGGCGTTTGCCCGAGAGCAGCAGGCGCGTCGCCGCGGTATCGGGGTCGGTATTGCGCTCGTTACTCTTGGTCGAGTGAAAGATCGCCAGGCGCGTGGTGAACTGCTTGTTGGCGCTGTCAAGCTTGGCACCGAGTTCGATGTTCTGGCTGCTCTCTGGGTCGGTGTTGGCGCTTTGCGCGTTGTACGAATACACATCACCCGAGGTGTTGAACGAAGTGCCATACGAGAAGTGGTACGAGTGCAGCGCGTTGGGCTGATATAGCACGCCAAAGCGTTTGCTCGGGGCCGAGATGTTTTGCTCGTAGCTGGTGGTCACCAAAGCCGCCAGCGGTGTCGCAGCGGGAATCGTGTACGCGCTGTAATTGCCGCGCATGTTGTCGAAACGCAGGCCCAGCAGCAACTTCCAGCTCGGGGCGACCTGAATCAAATCCTGCGCGTACACGCCGAATGCGAGAGCTGAAAATTCATTGCCAGGCCGCAAGATGCGCGCGTCTTCATTCACGCTGGCCCCGTCAAGCGGTGAGCCATAGCGGGTTTGCGGTTTAACGATATCAATGCCTCCCTGCGCAGCAGTACGCGCCACGTTGACTGCCTTTTTCTCCTGCGCAAAGTCAACCCCGGTGGTGATCTCGTGCTTGGCGCCCCATGCATCAAACTTCGACGAAAAGTCGCTTTGCAGATGCGTCGTGTCCACGTCCTGAATCTTCAGCGCCGAGCCTCGGTTGAGGACCGTGCTGTCGCTTAAGTTTTCCAAAGTCACTGGTCCGGGATTGATCCGTGGCGACGTGGCCGATGCCGTTTGCCCCGCAAAGCGGATCGTGCTGGCCCGTTGGTCACGTGTAAATCGGCCCTGGCGCACGGTAGTTTGCAGCTCACTGTCACCGCTGAATCGATGGGTGTGCTTGAGCGCCAGCCATTGAGCCGTGCCGTAGTTGCGGTCGCCGCTGGTGCCGTAGTAATGGGTGGGTTGCAGGCCGCCCATGATGGTGTTGTCCGCCGTGTTCGTCGCCGCGCTGGGGCGAATCCACGGCAAGCCGTAGTTGATGCCGTTCTTGTTGTCCAGCGCGTACAGGCTGACTAAAAACTCGTTTTTCTCGCCAATGCCAAAGCGGTACGAGCCCGCGATACCTTTTTTATCAATGCTGGAACCTGCGCCGTTGTTGTCCGCCTTGGTCACCATCGCGTTCAAGCGCAGCGCAGCAGAGTCGCCTGTTTTGATGTTGAAGTCGCCCAACGCCCGCACGTAGTTGTTGCTGCCCAGCGTGGCAGTCACCTCATGCTCGGTGATCAAGCGCGGCAGCTTGTTCACCTGGTTCACCGCGCCGCCGGTGGAGCCCCGGCCAAACAGCATCGAGGCCGAACCGCGCAGCAGCTCCACCCGGTCGACGTTGAAGGTGTCGCGGTCGTAAAAAGCCGGGTCGCGCATGCCATCAATGAAAAGGTCGCCCGTGGTCGCCAGCGAGAAGCCGCGCAGACGGATGTCTTCTTCGCCGCCCTCGGCTGCCTGAAACGTCACGCCCGCCGTGTTGCGCAGCACGTCTTTGACGGTGTCCAGGTTGCGGTCGTCGATCAGCTTCTCGGTCACGACGGTGATCGATTGCGGGATGTTGCGCAGCTCTTGCTTGCCTTTGCCGATAGTCGTCTCGGTGGTGCGAAGCGAGTCTTTGCCCTCGGGCGCTTCGGCTTTCTCTTTGACGATGACGGGCTTCAGTGATTTGTCGAGCTCCGGCACCCCCTGCTGTGCCATGGCGCTCAAAGAGCCCGCCAGCAGCATCGCGCCCAGGGGCAGAAGGGTCAGCGGTTGGTTTTGATTCGGGTGTCGCATAGGTCAGTCGCCTTCAAAGATTGAAAAACTTTGGCTGGCGACATCGCGACCCTGGCGGGACGCACGACTTGGCTGGCTATAGAGATAGAAACACGGAGATTCCTGATTTCATTATATCTTAATGCGAATCATTCGCGTTGATATAAGATCAAATATTCGCTGGACTAGGCATCCATCTGCGATTGCAGGTAGTTTTGCAAACCCACTTTGGCAATCAGCTCGATCTGTGTTTCCAAGAAGTCAATGTGCTCTTCGGTGTCGTCCAGAATGCCTTGCAGCAGGTCGCGTGACACGTAATCCCGCACGCTCTCGCAGTGCGCCATGCCGGCCTTGATCGTCACCTGCGCGCCTTGCTCGGATGCCAGGTCGCAGGCCAATATCTCGGGCACGTCCTCACCAACGCGCAGCTTGGCCATGTCTTGCAGATTGGGCAAGCCATCCAGCGTGAAGATGCGGTCCATCAGCTTGTCAGCATGCTTCATCTCGCCAATGGATTCGTCGTATTCCTTCTTCGCCAGTTTGCCAAAACCCCAGTGTTTGAGCATGCGGTAGTGCAGAAAATACTGGTTGATGGCGGTCAGCTCGTTTTTGAGCTGCGCCTGCAGGAGGGTGATGACTTGGGGGTCGCCTTGCATGGGGTGCTTTCGTTGAGGAGGATGTTCTATTCTGCTTCCAACCGGTGCTGACTGAGGCGTTATTCAACGGTGCAGCACCAGACGAAGGTGGCGGTGATTGCAAATATTTACAAGAATTCTTTTAAAATGTGTGATTAGCACATTTACACTTCATCCCATGCCGACACTTGCTCGTCAAACATGACCACCGAAACCCACACGCCCGCCATCGATGCCGTCAGCGCCGACCAGAAAGACGTGCTGAACGCGTTGGCAGACGTGTTTGTGCCGCTGGCCCAGCTTTGCATTGCGAAGGGAATACGCATCCGCGCGGTGGAGG
>JANOTO010000243.1:0-2295 GCA_031416395.1 Rhodoferax sp.
GGCTGCCAGATCAGCATCAACCTGATTCCACACACCGTTGAAAACACGGCGCTGGGAGCGATTGCGGCTGGCGCGCAAGTGAATCTTGAAATCGACCAGATCGCACGATATGTAGAACGCATGCTGAGCAGTGATTTGAAGAATTCGGCCCGAAATAGCTCCAACCCATGACCACAGTAACAAAGACCGTCGCCATCTCCCCTGTAGAAGACATCGTCACCGAAATGCGCGCCGGGCGCATGGTGATTTTGGTGGACGAAGAAGACCGCGAGAACGAAGGTGATCTGGTGTTGGCGGCCGACCATGTGAGCGCCGAAGCCATCAATTTCATGGCGCGGTTTGGGCGGGGTCTTATTTGCCTGACCCTCACCCGCGCGCATTGCGAGCGGCTCAAGTTGCCTCCGATGGCGGTGCGCAACGGCACCAAGATGGGCACCGCCTTCACCGTGTCGATTGAGGCGGCGGAAGGTGTGACGACAGGCATCTCTGCGGCAGACCGCGCACGCACCGTGCAGGCGGCGGTGGCCAAGGAAGCCAAGGCTGATGATTTAGTGCAGCCGGGTCACATCTTCCCGTTGCAAGCGGTTGACGGTGGCGTGCTGATGCGTGCAGGGCACACGGAGGCGGGCTGTGACCTGGCGAGCATGGCGGGTTGCACGCCCGCAGCAGTGATCTGCGAGATCATGAAGGATGACGGCACGATGGCGCGCTTGCCTGATTTGCAGACTTTCGCGGCTGCGCATGGCCTGAAAATTGGCACGATTGCTGATTTGATCGAGCATCGCAGCCGGGTCGAGTCGCTGGTCGAGAAAGTCGGTTCACGCAAGCTTCAAACGGCCTCGGGTGAGTTCACCGCGCACGCGTTTCGCGACACGACTTCGGGCGGCATCCATCTGGCTTTAGTTAAAGGCCAATGGAGTGCCGACGAGATTGTGGCCGCGCGCGTGCACGAGCCGATGTCGGTGCTAGACGCGCTGGAGATCCACCGCGCGATGCACTCTTGGAGCCTGGATGCAGCATTAGCACGCATTGAAAAAGAAGGCAAAGGCGTGGTGGTGCTGCTCAACTGTGGTGAGAGCGCAGAGCAATTATTGGCGCAGTTTGAAGGCACCGCGCGCGCTGCACATGCGCCTCAAAAAGGGCGGATGGATTTGCGCACTTACGGCATTGGTGCGCAGATTTTGCGCGAATGCGGCGTGCGCCGGATGAACCTGATGGGCAGCCCACGGCGTAACCCTGGCATGACGGGCTACGGGTTGGAAATTGTGGGCTACATCAATCAATAACAAGTACACGTACAAGGACGAGGAATAACCATGTTTGGCGCAGACAAAGGCAGTTTGAACGAGGCGGATGACCGCATGAACGGCAAAAAGCTGGTGATCGGCATCGTGCAGGCGCGCTTTAACGAAGAGATCACCGATGCATTGGCCAGCGCCTGCCTGGCAGAGCTTGCCGCGCTGGGCGTGCAGGAGAAATACATCGACCACGTGAAAGTGCCCGGTGCGCTGGAAGTGCCCGTGGTTTTGCTGGCGATGGCTGAAAAAGGCAAGTACGACGCGCTGATTGCGATAGGCTGCATCATTCGCGGCGAGACCTATCACTTTGAGCTGGTGGCCAACGAATCAGGCGCAGGCGTAAGCCGCGTGGCATTGGACTACCAACTGCCCATCGCCAATGCGATTTTGACGACTGAGAACATGGAACAGGCCCTTGCCCGGCAAACCGACAAGGGCCGCGACGCGGCGCGTGTTGCGGTTGAAATGGCAAACCTAATGGAAGATATTTAATGAGTGACTTGAAGCCAACCCCGACCAGCAGTCGCCCTCCCCGGCAGTCTCGCAAGGGCATAACCAGCACTGGCGCGCGCAAGGCAGGCAGCAAGTCTGATCGCTCGCGCTCGCGTGAGTTTGCGTTGCAGGGCCTGTACCAGCATCTGATTGGCAAAAACGCGGCTGAAGACATCGATGCCTTCACACGCGACCTGGCGGGCTTCAGCAAAGCTGATGTTGCGCACTTTGAGGCCTTGCTGCACGGCTGTATTGAGCAAGCCGACGCGCTGGATGCGCTGATCGTACCCTTGCTGGATCGTAAGCTGGCCGAGATTTCACCCATCGAACGCGCCGTGATGTGGATGGGTGCCTACGAGTTCAAACACTGCCCCGATGTGCCTTGGCGTGTGGTGTTGAACGAGTACATTGAGCTGGCCAAAGAGTTTGGCGGCACCGATGGGCACAAGTATGTCAACGCCATGCTCAACGGCATCGCGCCGCAGTTGCGCGCGCCTGAAATTGC
>JANOTO010000244.1:0-6906 GCA_031416395.1 Rhodoferax sp.
ACGCGGCAGATTTCTTCGCGGGCTTCTGCTTCTGTCATGTGAGTTGACTGAAAGCCTTGGTGAAGAAGTCCGTGGTGCCAAAGTTGCCTGACTTCAGCGTGAGGTGCAATCCTTCGGGCGCTGCTTCTGACCTGGCAAAGCACCAGGGCACCCCAGGGTCAATCTGCGGGCCGATCTGCATCTGCGTTATGCCCAATGCTTGCACGCACGCACCCGATGTTTCACCGCCCGCCACTACCAATTGGCGCACACCCGCATCCACCAAGCCGCGCGCGACTTGGCTCAGAGCCTGTTCCATCAGTGCACCCGCCGCCTCGACGCCGATTTGCGCTTGCACGGCATTCACCGCTTCAGGTGCGGCAGTGGAATACACCAGCACGGGGCCACTTTTCAACAGGGGGGCAGCCCAAGCCAGCGCGGTAGCCGCCACGTTTTTCCCGGCGGCCGCGTCTGCCGCCACCTGTAGGGGGTTCAGCGCCATGGCATGTCCGCCGCTCTTTATGAAGTGCGCAACCTGAGCGTTCGTGGCCAATGAGCAACTGCCTGAAACCACCGCGCGCGCGCCGCACGCAGGGGGCAGCACGCTCGCGCTGGGCGAGGGGGCGATGCCGAAGTTTTGCGGCAATCCGATGGCGACCCCAGAACCCGCAGTGACCAGTGGCATGCCCTTCAACGCCACACCCAGGCGCATTAGATCGTCGTTGGATACGGCATCCGCGATGGCGATGCCCACGCCACCTGCGTTTAACTGCTTGATGCACTCGCCAATCGCCTGGGCGCCGCGTGCAATCACATGAAACGGAACAAGCCCCACCTTACGTTTTGTTTGTGCCTGCATCACCCGCACCAGGTTGGCATCACTCATCGGCGTGAGCGGGTGATTTTGCATGCCACTCTCGTTCAGCAGCACATCGCCCACAAACAGATGGCCCTTGAACACGGTACGGCCATTGTCTGGAAAGGCGGGCGTGGCGATGGTGAAATCGGTGTGCAGCGCGTCCATCAGCGCCTCAGTCACCGGGCCGATATTGCCGTGCGCCGTGCTGTCGAAGGTGGAACAGTATTTGAAGTAGATTTGCTGTGCGCCTTGGGCTTGCAGCCACTTCAAAGCCTGAAGCGATTGCTCAATGGCCTCCGCTGGCGCGATGGTGCGCGACTTCAGCGCGACCACCACGGCATCAACATCCGCCGTGATGGGCTGCACGGGTACGCCAATCGTCTGCACCACACGCATGCCCGCACGCACGAGGTTGTTGGCGAGGTCGGTGGCCCCGGTGAAGTCGTCGGCAATGCAGCCTAAGAGTATGCGCATCAGATCAATTAAAGCTCAGATTACCCGCCTTGATGACTGTCGCCCAGCGCTCACTCTCGGCCACCGCCCGCGCCCTCGCGTTGTCAACTGAGCCACTGCGAACGACGATGCCCAGCGACAGAAGTTTCTCCACGACAGCGCTGTTCTTCAAAATGGCATTGACCTCCAGGTTCAGTTTTTGAACGATGTCTGTGGGTGTCTTTGCGGGCACAAAAACCGTGTAGTTGGTCGAGCTTTCGTAGCCCGCAAGGCCTGCCTCTGCCATCGTCGGCACATCAGGCAGTGTGGCGGAGCGGCTGGCGCTGGCGACGGCCAACGCGCGGGTTTTACCTGCGCGAATGTTGGGTAAATGTGCCGGAATGCTGTCAATCGACATTGGGATGCGGCCCGACAGCAAATCAGGCATGAACTGCGCCGTACCTCTGTACGGCACATGCAGAATATCCACCCCGGCCATCTGCTTGAACATCTCCGCATTCAAGTGCTGCAGGCCACCTAGGCCGGACGAGGCAAAGCTCAACTCACCCGGCTTGGCTTTGGCCATGGCGATCAGCTCCTTCAAGTTCTTGGCGGGAAGATCTGCGTTGACGATCAGCGCTACCGTACCAAAACCCACTTCAGCCACCGGAATCAAATCGCGCTGCATGTCAAACGGCAAGCCCTTGATGATGTGTGGCGCGATGGCATAGTCGACGATGCTGCCCAACATGATCGTGTAGCCATCGGGTGCGCTGCGTGCAAGTGCCGTCGCACCGATGGTGGCACCGGCACCGGGTTTGTTGTCAACAGCAATGGTTTGGCCCAGGCGCGGCCCGAGCTGGTCTGCCAGCAGGCGCGCCACGGTGTCTACACCTCCACCAGCAGGGTAGGGCGCGATCATTGTTATCGGTCGGGCTGGCCACGCTTGCGCGTTAGCTGCGGACGAGCCCAACAGCCCAATCGAAGATGCGCCGAACAGGGTCGCAAACTGATGGGTGAATTGGCGGCGGGAAGGGTTGATGTGGGTCATGGGAGTGTCTTAGTTAGCAGAATATTCAGATCAGGCTCTAAACCGAGCCCGGCAGTTTGATGCCCGGAAAAATCTTGATGACCGCGCTGTCATCTTCCTTCGCAAATCCTGCAGTCGACGCCTGCATGAACATTTGGTGCGCGGTGGACGACAGCGGCAGCGGGAATTTGCTGGCGCGCGCCATGTCGAGTACCAGCCCCAGGTCTTTCACGAAGATGTCAACGGCGGAGAGCGGTGTGTAGTCGGCTGCCAGCACATGCGCCATGCGGTTTTCAAACATCCAGCTATTACCTGCACTGTGGGTGATCACGTCATACAGCGCCGCCGGGTCAACGCCTTCGCGCAGGCCCAGTGCCATGGCTTCTGCGGCGGCGGCGATATGCACGCCTGCGAGCAACTGGTTGATGATTTTCACTTTGCTGCCCGCACCCGCGCGGTCGCCCAGTTTGTAGACCTTGGCAGCCATGGCGTTGAGCGCAAAGTCGGCTTTGGAGTACGCTGCGGCGCTGCCCGCGGTCATCATGGTCATCTGCGCGCTTGCGGCCTTGGCTGCCCCACCGGAGATGGGTGCGTCGATGTACAAAATGTTCAGCGCTGCAAGGCGCGCTTCAAGTGCGATGGACCAGTTGGGGTCAACCGTCGAGCACATCATAAACACGCTGCCGGGTTTCATCGTTGCGGCGCATCCCTGATCTCCAAACAAAACGGATTCAGTTTGTGCTGCGTTGACCACTACACAAACCACGACATCGCACTGTGCGCCCAACTCAGCAGGCGACGTGCAGGCCGTTCCACCCTCTTTGGCAAAAGCAGCTGCCACCTCGCCGCGTACATCGAACACATGCGGTGCATGCCCCGAGCGATGCAGCGATTGCGCCATGCCGTAGCCCATAGCTCCCAGGCCGATCAATCCAACCGTCGTGGACATTGTCTACACCCGTCCGTTCGTCAAAACAATCGCCATGACATCGGTGTGTAAGCGTAGGACGATCCCTCTTTGCGCAAGGTGCCCAGCCCTGGAAACGGCAGGTGCACAGCGGCAATGAGGATGTTCTCTTTGGCGGCCATGTCAAAGACGCTGATGCGCGTGGCGCTGGCTTTGAGTTGCTCCCAGTCGAAGGCAATGGTCACCTCGGGTTGCATAAACTGCACTGGCGCGACGTGAATCATGTCGCCAATGGCCAGCATGCGCGCCGTGCCAGACGTCACCATGTAGCAGGTGTGACCTGGCGTGTGGCCTACAGCGGCCACAGACATGATGCCGGGTGTCAACTCTTCGCCCTGCTTGAAGGGCTTGAGGCGATCACCATAGGCCGCTTTGGCGCGTTTGGCGGGGACAAAACGGCCCTTTTGCGCGGCGGGTGCAGCCGCTTCCACTTCGGGGCTGAACCAGTAGTCCACATCCTGTTGCGCGATCCGCAGGATAGCGTTGGGGAACAGCGCGGTGCCGTCAGCGTTGACGGTGCCGTGCAGATGGTCGCCATGGCAGTGGGTGATGTAGACCTCATCAATCTGCGACAGCTCCACCCCTGCAGCTGCCAGCCCCTGCGCGAGCCGTCCGGTGCCGGGGCCTACCAGCTTGGCACCGCCTGCGTCCAGCAACACCAGCTTCTCGCCCGTGTTGACTAAAAAGGTGTTGACGGGCGTGCGAATGGGGCCGTAAGGCAAATCAGCCGCCGCCATCAGGCGCGTGACCATTTCGGGTGTGGCGTTGAGCAGGCGCGGGTCAATCTCCAGGTAGCCATCCAGAATCGTGGTGACCTCAAAATTGCCCAGCTTCATGCGGTGAATACTGATGGTCTGGCTGCCCGCCATCGGCGCTTTGGCAAAAACCGACGTGGCCGATGCAACGGCGGCGAGGCCTGCAGCGGCTACCGTGGTCTTCAGCAGTTTGCGGCGCGAAAGCTCCTGTTGATGAGGTTCGTGGCTCATGAAAAACTCCTTGGCTTCAAAAGTAGCCCAACCGTATGACGCAAGATGGCGTAAGCTGATTGGTCATGTCATCATACAAATTAAGATGATGACCATGAATCACGTTTTCCCTAGTCGTCGTGCATCAGCGCCGAATTGGGCCGGACACCAGCGGCTTGGCCAGTTGCACGCCTTCCTGCTCCCAAAAGGCCGGGTCCGCCTGCTCAATGCGCTTGATGGCGTTGTTCATATGGCGCGCCGCGGCTCGGCGTGCTTTGGTGGCATCGCCGGCGCTAATGGCCTGCGCGACGGCCAGATGTTCGTGTTGAACCTGGCGTGCAAAGTCAATGCGCCGAGCCTCGTTGGCGCGTGTTACACCGACGGCGCCTTGCAAAAACTGCCGCAAGTAGTCCAGGGTGCTGATTAAGAAAGGGTTCTGTGCGGCATCGGCAATGGCGCGATGGAAGTTGATGTCCTGTTCCACCCCGTTGCCGCCAGAGCGCACTGCAGCATCCAGTGCGGCTATCATTTGGTTGATGTTGTAAACATCTTTGGCAGTGCGCCGAAGTGCCGCCAGGCCCGCGACTTCCGCCTCCAGCGCGCGGCGCACCTCGGCCATCTGGATCACCGCCTGTTTGGACACCGCATGTTTCGCATCAAAACTCAAAGGGGAGAAGATCGCGCCCTTGACGTACACACCGCTTCCCTGGCGCGAGGCCACCAACCCCATCGACTTGAGCCGCGAAACCGCCTCACGGATGACGGTGCGGCTCACCGCAAATTGCACGACCAGTGCGGCCTCGGTGGGCAGCCTGTCGTCTTTGCCAAGACGGCCCGAACGGATTTCGGCCTCCAGCACGTCGGCCACCTGGTGGGACAGGGCGGTGCCTTGAGTGACCGTCACAAAGTGGGGCGTGACGCTGGGCTTCGGTTGGCTATTCATGATGAAGGTGAATTCATCATACAACTCTAACTCACAAATCAGACCGAGGCTGAAAAACCACCGGCGGGCTTAATGTCACTCAAGAAAATGCTATTACGATTATAGTAATAAATCTATATTATTCGGGAGCTAGAGCTCAATTTTAATGATAATTCGTCGCGTTGAGTGATTTTAAGGTTCATATATACCTATATTGGGTATATCAACACGATCATATCGCAACATTCAAGCTTTGGCTCGGGCCAGAATATCCACATTCATTTGCAGAAAGAAGTGCGGCAAATCCAGCAGCACCCAGTTCTCCACCAGCAAGTTATTGTCAGCTCGCCACCAGTCCATCACCCGCATGGTGACGGCCTTGTTGCTGGCGGAAACGCCGAGGTAGGGGCCGAGGTGGGTGGCGTGAATGCTGGGCCAGCCGGTCGAAGCGGCATAAGCGCCTTCGCCAAAGCGGGCACGGTGGTTCCCACCTTTGCGATCCGGGATAGCGGCGAGAAATGGTTTTTGGTGATGCTTTTCAAAGCTCGAGATGGCGCGCGATGTGCCGATGCCGCCTGGGCCGTACCACATCATGTCGGGGTGCCAAAAGCGCGTCATGCCCATGCTCTTGAGGTCGGTTTTGTCGTAGTTGCTCAGTCCGCCAATCATCTGCATCACCAAATCCAGGCAGGCCTGACCTTCTTTCGGATCGGTCGCGGACAAAAGCAGGCCATCCTGTGTGCGTGGCCCAGGCACCAGCAGCTCCATGCCGGTAGGCTTGGGCAAAATGGGGCGGCCCACCTGGCGCGCCCGGTCGACCAGATCCAGCAGAATGCGCGCCTCGGCGATACGGCCATCCACCATGCGGTAGAACTCGCCAAACCGAAGCCAAACGGGCTCGTTGTTGGCCGGGATACCAAACAAATCAGCGCGAAACGTGCCCAGGTAATGGCCCGTGCAGGTCACCCAAAAGCCCTCGCCGCCGCAGATTTTTCCATCCCACCAGCCGCCAAAAAACAGGTCGGTGCGCCGCTCAAGGTCTGGCAAGGCAGCCAGCAGGGGGGCAAATAAACCATCGGCCACCGCCTGCGGCCCGGTGAGTTCGTTGACCGGGTGTGAAACTACCCACTGCGAATCGGGGGTCAATAGCTCGCGGCAAGCCGCCTCAAAGCCACGGCCTGGCAGGCGTTGAATCGCGTGCCAGGCAGTACTCTTGGCCGCAGTGAGTTGTAAGATTTGGGGAGTCGGAGAAGAGAGAGCCATCGCGTCCATTTGATTATTTGTGAATACCTATGCAAAATACCTAGATTGACTGTTTTGAGTTCATGGAGATTGCCATATTAAGGGTCAGGTGGAAGGAAAATCAGCGGGGTTAACCCCAATTCAATTCCCCATATTTTCTGCAAAAGTGCATCCCTATGCAACATTGGATGACAGCATGACCAGCACCGCGAAAACGCCGGTGACGTCGATTGATGTGGCACGCCTGGCGGAGGTGTCTCAGTCAGCGGTGAGCCGCAGTTTCACGCCGGGGGCCAGCGTGTCTGAGGGCACGCGGGCCAAGGTGATGGATGCAGCTCGCAAGCTGGGTTATCGGCCCAATGCGCACGCGAGAAGCCTAATCACCAAACGCTCCCGCATCATTGGACTGGTGTTGTCGCAAATGGAGAATCTGCTGTATCCGGTGGCGCTGGATCATTTGGCAAAACGGTTACAGCGCGACGGCTACCACGTGCTGCTGTTTGTCAACGA
>JANOTO010000245.1:0-3066 GCA_031416395.1 Rhodoferax sp.
GTTTGCGGCGACCAAGCTGCTGTCAAACGGCCAAACCGCGCAAGACACTTTTCGCGCCACGCTGGACGATTTGAGCCACAAAGTCAGCCAGTTGACCGACGACCTGGCCTCGCAGGACGCCCAAGCGTTTTTGAACCACTCCAAGTTTCTGCAAGACAAGTTCAAGGCACCGCCACAGCTGCAGTAAGCTGCCTTGCGCGGCGCCCGCGTCAGCGTTTTGCGCCTGACTCGCCTGATAAATTAACCTGCAAGTTAATTTATAACCTTTTTTGTTGAAGATTCGTATTTTTAGGGCAATTTGAGGCTCTAGTCCCCTAATTATATGAATTATTAGCTACATAAAAAATAGCAAATAGATTTATCCCTGTTTTCACAATATCGTTGACAACAATATTGCAAATGAGAAAGATTCGCATTTATAATATCAAACATGTCTTCCGGCTTTACCAACCCCTGTTTTGAAACGTCAGGACTCTGCCCATGATTGTTTGTGTCTGCAAACGCGTCTCCGACCGCGACATCGCCCGCCACGTGCGCGCTGGCATGGGGTTTGACGATATTCAGTTGGAGCTGGGCGTCGCGACACAATGCGGCCAATGCGAGCCTTGCGCGCGCGACATCGTGGCGCAATGCTGTGCCTCAACGCCGGTCGCGGCGATTCACTTTGTCGACTTGAAGTCGCAGCCATCCTCATGGACACCTTGACCGCATTCGCCGTGCTGGCAGGCAGCGTCATTCTGGTGCTGGTGTGCGCGTGGCTGGTGGTTCGCCGTCCGTGATTTTTCGAAGATTGATCGATGATGCTCGCGCAAGCCAACCGGGGAATGAGCCGCAACACGGCCATCGTCATCAGCGTCTTAAGCCTTCACGTGATGGCGCTGTGGGCTTCGCAAAGCGGGCTGCTGCGTCGCGCAGTTGATGTCCTCGTGCCGGTTGAAATGTTGACTGAATTCATCGAGCCGCCAGCCCCCAAAGAGACTCCGCAGCCACCCAAACCGCCTGAGCAGGTGGCCCAGCCGACGGTCAACATCAAGGCCCCCACGCCCCCACCGCCGCTGCAGCTGATGGCGATTGCCGACCCCACGCCATCCATCAACGCGCCAGTCGGCGTGTTGACCCCGCAACCACCCGCACCACCCATCGCAGCGCCGGTGGCTGCAGTGCCCGAGCCCGCCCCTGCCTCCGCCCCGCCGCCGCCCGCACTCACGCGTGTGGAGCTGCCCTCCACCGATGCCGACTATTTGCAAAACCCCCGCCCGGTTTACCCGGCAATCAGCAAACGCCTGGGCGAGCAAGGCCAGGTGATTCACAGCGTGCTGATTGGTGTCGATGGCTTGCCGATCAGCGCAAGACTAGTCAAATCCAGCGGGTTTGACCGCTTGGATGCCGCCGCCTACGCCGCCGTTATGAGCTGGCGCTACGTGCCGGGCAAGCGCGGTGGTGTGGTGGCGCAGATGTCTTACAACGCGCCGATCAACTGGGTGCTTGAGTAGATTTTTTGAAATTTTGATTTGATTTTTTTTGATTTGATTTTGGAGGATTTATGGAATCGCAATTTGGCATCTTGAACGTCTGGACGCAGGGCGATTTTGTGACGCGCGCCGTCGCGGTGTTGCTGCTGGGCATGTCATTGGCCTCCTGGATCGTGATCCTGATCAAGGCGCTGGATATCGTCAAGTACAAAAAATACTCGCGCCGCAGTGCCGAGTTTTGGCACAGCGAAGACTTTGCGAGGGGCCTGGACAAACTCAGCGCCGACCCCACCAACCCGTTTCGCCAACTGGCGCTGGAAGGCCGCGAGGCCACCGCCCACCACCGCAACACCAAGGCGCATCTGCATGACACGCTGGACGTGAGCGACTGGGTAACGCGCTGCCTGCGCAACACCAGTGACGAGTTCACCGCGCGCCTGCAGTCGGGCTTGGCGATCCTGGCATCGGTGGGCTCCACCGCGCCGTTTGTCGGGCTGTTTGGCACGGTGTGGGGCATTTACCATGCGTTGCTGAGCATTGGCGTATCCGGCCAATCGACCATCGACAAAGTGGCCGGGCCGATTGGCGAGGCCTTGATCATGACCGCGCTGGGTTTAGCCGTCGCCATCCCCGCCGTGCTGGGCTACAACGCGCTGGTGCGCGGCAACAAGTCGATTTTGATCAAGCTGAGCAGCTTTGCGCACGACCTGCACGCGTTTTTCGTCACTGGTGCCCGGGTCACGACCGGTGGCGGCGCCAACGTGGTGCCCATGAAGCGTGGGAGCTAGGCCATGGCCTTCGGAACCCAAGACGAGCCCGATGAGGTGATGAACGAGATCAACATGACCCCGCTGGTCGATGTGATGTTGGTGCTACTGATCATTTTCATTGTCACCATCCCGGTGATGAAGCACACTGTCAACATCGACCTGCCGCGCGCCACCAATCAGCAACAAGATCAAAAACCCGAAACCGTGCGCCTGAGCGTGGACGCCACCGGCGCCTACTTCTGGAACGAAAACCGGGTGGAAGATGCCGCCCTGCCCGAGCTGTTGAAGGCGCAAGCGGCGAAGAATCCGCAGCCTGATCTGCACATTCGCGGTGACAAAAACGTGCGCTACGAGCGAGTGGCGCAAGCGATGGCAACGGCGCAGCAGGCAGGGGTGAAGAAGATAGGCTTTATCACCGAGCCTAAAACTTGATGCGCCATTCAACGACTTGATTTGGAGCGCTTTGTGGAATCAACCAACCTGCCGCGCTCTTCCCCAGTGCCCGCCGGCAAGACGGATATGGCACAGGGGAAAATCAGTACGCCAAGCTTCTTCAAAAGCGACGCGCTCTTGCAGGGCAAAAAATCCGTCGCTATTGAGCATAACGGCGCGGTTTACCGCCTGCAGGCCACCAAGTTGGGCAAACTGATTTTGACGAAGTGACGAATTTGCGCGATGACCCTACAAGCCCAGCGCCGCAATGCCCGCCCGTGCAATCTGCGCATCTTCAGCCGACTTGACACCGCTGACACCCACGGCACCGAGGCAAACGCCGTCTTTCATGATCGGCACGCCGCCTTCCAGCAGGCCTTTGAGATCAGGCG
>JANOTO010000246.1:0-7474 GCA_031416395.1 Rhodoferax sp.
GGTCTACGCGAAGAACCTCAATGCGCCGTACGGCTTGGCCTTGGTTGGAAACCGGCTGTATGTTGCCAATCAGGACGCGCTGGTGCGGTTTGAATACGTGGTCGGCCAGACGCAGGCCACTGCGGATCCTGTGACAGTGGCAAAGTTGCCTTCAGCGATCAACCACCACTGGACGAAGGCGCTCGCCGCTGATGCCGACGGCCGCTACCTTTATGTCGGCATCGGGTCAAACAGCAACATCGGCGAGCGCGGCCTGGCGGTGGAGGAGAACCGCGCAGTCGTCTGGCAAGTCGACGCCAGCAGTGGTGCCAAACGGGAGTTCGCAACCGGCCTGCGCAACCCCACGGCACTTGCTTTCGAGCCCACAAGTCGGCAGCTTTGGGCGGTGGTGAATGAGCGAGACGAGCTGGGCCCCGAGCTCGTCCCGGACTACCTCACCTCGGTGCGAGAAGGTGCTTTTTATGGCTGGCCCTACGCCTATTGGGGCCCCAACGTCGACCGCCGTGTGCAGCCGCAGAACGAGAAACTGGTTCAATCCTCAGTACGCCCAGACTTTGCCCTGCAGTCACATTCCGCGCCTTTGGGACTGTCCTTCGTACAACGTGGGTTCGCAGCCCCGTTTGCCGAAGGCGCTTTCATCGGGATGCACGGTAGCTGGAACCGGGACGTGCCTGTCGGCTACAAGGTGATCTTCGTGCCCTTCGCCAACGGCCGCCCCAGCGGCCCGCCGGTCGACTTCGTCAGCGGTTTCCAGGTCGGGGGCAAGACCATGGGCCGTCCGGTCGGCGTGACCCTGGACCCTAAAGGCGCGTTGATCGTGGCCGACGATCTGTCCAATACCGTCTGGCGCGTGACACCGGCGCGCTGAGGCCACCATCATCGCAGACCAGCGTATAGGGGCAAGCCTTTCATCCATCTCTCGCATCAACTACTTAACGGAGTGCATATGAACTCATCCATCACTGAACCAACGGGAGCAAAACCTGTCGACCCTGACCTTGCAGAGCAGGCAGTTCCCGGACATGGTGTACCGTCTCAGGATCCAAACCCCGAGGCCCAAGTTGGCCTCAGTCCCGAGGAAGCTGAGCGCGAGGCGAAGTCCGTTCTGACCGGCGGTGGCTTGGTGGCAGGGGTGGCCACAGGCGCTGCTGTTGGTGCCGTCGTCGCAGGACCAGTCGGCATATTGGTAGGCGGCACCGTTGGAGCCGTTGTTGGCGTGGTTGGCAGCCAGGCTGCTGGCAATTTTCTAAATCCTGAAAGCGACACCCCCGTTGACACCGGGAGCAACTGACAGCACAACGGCATGCTGTCTGACTGACGCTGTTCCTGATCCTGCGGATGATCGAAGGTCCTAAACCTCAGGAGTTGCCCCATGACCCGTCTCACGCTGCCCAAGAACCATGCTCAACCGAATCGGGAGAAGGAGCCAGACGTGCTGCCGGTGGATCCTGACGAAGGGCCGGTACCCAAACTACAGCCAGATCATCCAAACCGCGGTGGGACAGTCGATGCCGTGGCAAAGAAGGAGCGCAGCCATGCAACAGCTTAAAGACCTGATGAGCCGCGACGTGAAGGTCATCAGCCCGGACATGACCATCGGCGAAGCCGCACAGCAGATGGGCAAGGGTGACTTCGGCATGATGCCGGTCGCAGAAGACGACCGGATGATCGGTACCATTTCTGACCGAGATATTGCGATTCGCGGCATTGGCGAGGGCTTGGGCGCACAGACAAAAGTTCGCGACGTGATGTCCGAAGGCGTGGCCTGGGCCTATGAGGATGACTCGGTGGAAAAGGCTGCCATCATCATGAGCGACTACCAGGTTAGACGTCTGCCGGTTGTCAACCGCGACAAGCGGTTGGTAGGCATCGTGGCACTCGGCGATTTTGCGGTGGACAGCAGCGAGATGCGGCCCACCGCCAAAGCGTTGACGGAAATCTCGAAACCGTCCTAGGCAAACCGACGCGGCGCGGCTGGCTGGCAAAGCGTGTTCACACATGCAAAACCCGCTGTGCGAAGCGATTGACTGATCTTCTTTCCGCTGGGTGGAGGGCGTTGCGTGCTACGCTGTTCGTCAGCGCTTATTTCTTCATATTCACTGCCGCTCAAGCCGCAATGGTTTTGTCGGAACCACCGGTTGGGGGCCACTTCGATCAGGTCGCCATAAACCGTTTTATCAGCAACCAGATGGAGCGTCACCGCCTTCCTGGCTTGGCCGTGGCAATCACACGCGGCGACGAAATTGTCCTTGTTCGTGGGTATGGCGAAGCGCGGGACGGTGAGCCGATTAACGGGCAAACCCAATTTCGGATTGCGTCGCTGAGCAAGTCGTTCACCGCATTGGCGGTGCTTCAACTGGTTGAAGCCGGGAAGATGGAGCTTGGCGCGCCTGTAACTCGCTATCTGCCAGAGTTTGTCCTGTCTTCCTCGTCGGTGTCTGAACGCATCACGGTGCGCCAACTGCTCAACCACACGAGCGGCTTGGCTGACACGGGCTTTGTGAGCGGCCTTGGTGGCCAGCAACAGACACTGGTTGACCGCGTTGCGAGTCTGCGTGACGCACGCTTTGTTGATCCGCCCGGCACGGCGTTTCATTACTTTGACCCGAACTACCAGGTGCTGGCACGCTTGGTCGAGGTGGTTAGTGGCCAGCCGTTTGATGCGTACCTGCGGCAGCATGTTTTCAGGCCGCTGGACATGCGCGACAGCGTGAGTGCGTCGACATCCATGCTGCCGCCCCAGTCCAACCAGCTTGCCCAGGGCCATGTCATCGGCTATGCGGTGCCCGTGGCGCTGCCGGAGCTTGTCGGTTTTCTTGGCGGCAGCGGTGGCGTTATCTCGACTGCCTCAGACATGGCGCACTACCTCGTTGCACTGCGCAACCAAAGAAGGTATTTGGGGGGTAGCGTGCTGTCTGCCAATGGAGTTTCGCAAATGCAAACGCCGCCAGCGGGCGTGGCCAGCAACTACGCCATGGGGTGGACGGTCTCGAATGCGAACGGCATACAGACCATTGAACACAACGGCGTTCTGTCAACCTTCTACGCGGATGCAGTGCTTCTGCCGCAGAGCGGCTATGGCTTTGTATTGCTCTATAACGAGTATTCACTTGCCGCATCAACGCTGGCGTTCCCTGAAGTGAAAAACGGGATGGTCGCACTCTTGATGGGTCGAACGCCTGTGAACGGCAAGGTCACCCTGCCGTGGTTGGGGCGTGGCCTTGCAGCAGTGTCAGCGGCAATCGTGGGTCTCGCTATCTGGAACTTGCTGCGGCTGCCCCGATGGAGGGCGTGGGCCGTCAATGCGTCGCGCTGGAAGCTGGGGTGGAGCTTGGTCTGGCCAATCGCTCCCGTCTTGTTGTTACTCGGGCTGCCACGCCTGCTTGCACTGCAATCAGGGCGCTATTTCGACCATGTCATGCTGGCTCGTGCCATGCCGGAGTTGATGATCTTGCTGGGCATTTGTGGCGCGCTGGGCTTGGTGAACAGCGTCTTTCGTTATGCCATCCTGGCTCGGTTGAGCCCTCTACGCGCACGCCCATCGTAGGTGCAATTCTTGCGCCGCAGTTTTACAAAATTATGACCCGCTTTGTGCGGCATCGCACATACGAAGTTGTCAGGGATCGCGCCTACTGAGGCAAGTTGAAAGTAATGGTCGTGTCGCCAACCCAAAGGAGTGCCGAGCGCAGGCAGCAGGATCAACACACCAAAGGCAGAGGGTTCGCTCGCAGCGTACGCACTCAGCCATTTATCTTTCGCACTATCAAGGACACACCATGATTTCAGGAAGCTGCCATTGCGGCCAAATCACTTTTCGGGTCGACGGCGACATTCCCGCAACGCTGACCCGTTGCACCTGCTCGTTTTGCGCAAAGCGCGGCGTGTTGCACGCTTACTACTCGCCTGAGCAATTTCACCTTACTACCAACACGGGTGATGCGGTCTACCGCTGGCAAAGCAAGCTTGTGGCGCACCATTTTTGCGCCGCGTGCGGCTGCGGCACCTACACCGACAGCCCGGCTTTTGAGCGAGATGGCAGTTGGGACAACGTCACGCGCCGCATCAGCGTCAATGCGCGGTTGTTTGATGACTTTGACGCGGCTACCGCGCCCGTTGCGGTGATTGACGGGAAAAATCTTTGGTAGTTGCGTTACGTAAGGTGGTCTCGCCTCCCGCGTACGTACCCGTGGCATGAGTCGATGAATAGCGACCTAGTGCCTCGCCCCATAATTGCGGAGCAGGGACGGTTCGATGGCTTCGCGAACGCGCTGCCGGGCCAGGAACTCGATTCGTTTTTCCGCAGCGAATATTCAAACGTGCCGCGTGCGTCATCGGTTCTAATTCCGCACTCTGTCCACTCGCAAGAAAGCCCTTCATGATCGTTGTCCACCACCTGAACAACTCCCGTTCGCAGCGCGTGCTTTGGCTGCTGGAGGAGCTGGGCGAGCCTTACGAAATCAAGCGGTATGAACGGGATCAGAAAACCATGCTCGCGCCGCCTGAGCTGCGTGCCGTGCACCCGCTGGGCAAATCGCCGGTCGTCACCGATGGTGATTTAACGCTGGCAGAGTCGGGTGCGATCATTGAATACTTGGTGGAGCGCTACGGGAACGGCTGCTTTGCGCCGCCTGCGCTCACGCGTGAGCATTTGCGCTACCGCTATTGGCTGCACTACGCCGAAGGCTCTTTGATGCCGCCGCTGTTGCTCAAACTGGTTTTTGACACGATGGAAGATTCGCCCCTGCCGTTCTTGGTCAGGCCGATGGTCAAGCCGATTCTCAAAGCAATTTCAGGCAAGGCCAAGAGCAGTTTCATCATGCCGCAAATCAACACGCACCTTGACTACCTTGAAGCTGAGTTGGCCAAATCCAAATGGTTTGCAGGCGATGAATTTTCGGCAGCGGATATTGCCCTGAGCTTTCCGATTGAAGCGGCGGCTGCACGCGGTGGGCTGGATGCCAGCAGGCCGTTGTTGATGAAATACTTAAACCAGATTCATGCCCGCCTTGCCTACCGGCGCGCGTTGGAGCGTGGTGGCGAATATGACCTGGCTGGTTGATCGCAGTGTCAGCGAACAAGGTCAAATTTTAATGAAAATTAACTCCCAGGTTAATTTTCGGTAATTTCTCGGTATTTTGGCTCCATTTATTAGTTAAATGAGCCTCTAGCTCTCGTATAACATGCATAAGAAGCTATATATAGAGTAGCATTTTACCGACAATTGTGGTCATCACTTTTGCGCTGCGGATTTGCCTGCGTCAGGCGGCCTCGAGGCCTTGGCCGCCGTCAGCAAGGGCGCGCAGTCGCTGTCTTTGCCAGGCCCTGGATCAACCAGCGGAATCAGCGCCAGCAACGGATTGACCAGACCCAGCGCTACGGCACCCAGTGCGCGGGCGGCCAGCTTGCCTTTGTCCACACCGACGACGGGTTTGACAAAACTGCCGCGAAGAATCAGCGGGCTTCGCAGCGCCAGCGGGCTGGTATTTTTAGTTCGCTGGTTGAGCGTTAAATCAAGTTGCTCGCGCGCCAAATCGATGCTGCCAGTGCCCGTGATGGTGGTGACTTGGGTGTCCAAAATCAGCGCATTGGGGCGCAAAATGCCGGCTTTCACATCAAAATCTGCCACCGCGCAACGCAGCTCAATCAGTTGGTCGCCAGCTAGGTTCAACTGCAGCATCTCCCACAGGTGCAGCCCGGCTTTCTCCATCATCAAGCGGCTGATCTGGCCACCGGCAGCCACCAGACCGATCTTGCCCTCTGATGTCGCCAGCATGCGCCCGACCGAGTCGCCGTTGCCCTTGAGGTCAAACACGCCATTAACCTGGCCAATACTGGCTTTGTTCAAAGCTGAGGATGGAAACAACTTGGCAATCAACAGTTTTTGCGCCTTGACGCGGGCCGTCGCCTGAATCGGGCGCTTGCTGCCATCCAGGGTGATCAAGGCATTGAGATGACCCCCTGCCACACCAAAGTCCAGCGGGTCCAGCGTCACCACCGCATCGCGCAGCAGCATGTGCACGCGCAGATTTTCCAGAGGCAGCGCGGCGGTGCGGCGAATCGTTTTGGCACGCAGGTTGACGTCCGCGTCAAGGCTGTTCCAACGGTCGGTTTTGAAGGGCAAGTCTGGCAGAACGCGCATGCGCACAGGTGTCGAGGGTGTCGCGGCAGCGCTCGGTTTTGTATCGGCGGGCACATTCGTAGCAGCATTGCCATTCCCATTGTTTTGCACGCCCACACCGTCTGCTGCCTGGCGAGCGGCTTTCACGCTGCCCTGACGTGCCCCGATCAGGGGGCCCAAGTCGTCAATATCCAGCACATTGGATGTCAAGTTGGCAACCACCATCGGGCGCTGCCCACCGACCGTCAGTTTGGCCGACCCGGCGATATCGCTTTCACCAAAGCGGCCCTTGAAATCCTGATAGTTCCACTCGTTGCCCGCGCGTTGCAGCCGCCCCTCCACTACATACGGGCGCGTGCGGGGCGTGGCGATGCCGATGATCGGGAACAGTTGGTCAAGGTTGTCGCCGCGCAGTGCAAGCTTCATGTCCAGCGTTGACAGCTTCAGCAAGCCGGTGGCGGTGCCTTCAGCGGTGACTTGCGTTCGACCGATGCTGGCATCGACTTTCAAGGGGTAAGGCGTTGTCTCGTCGCGAATGGCGATGGCTGGTCCACCCGCGCCTTTGGCCTTGAATGCGTTGCCTTTGAACTGCCCTTCGGCGCTGAACATCAACGCGTAGGTTGAACTGGCTTGCTGCGGGCTGGCTGAGGAAATATCGGCCCGAATACGGGTCTTTTGGGCGATGTCGTCATAGCCCAGCTTGCCTGCATCCAGCGTGACCCGGCCAATCCGGATGCGTGCTTCTTCGTCTTTTTGCCCCAGATCCATCAACCAGCTTTTTCGACCGTCTGGGTTTTTCTCAAGAAACACTGCGGCCTGTACCAAGTGCACTTGAGGAAAGACAAATTGACCCCGCAGCAGCTTGAGCAGATCCAGCTCAATCTCGGTGGAGCGCGCTTCAAAAAGCAACGGCTCGCTGGCCCAAGCGGGATTTGCAAAAGAAACATCCTTTGCGGTAAAGCGCGGCAGCGGCCAGTGGTAGGCCAGCGTCAAGTCGCCCTTGATCGCCAGCACCCGCCCGGTTTTGCTCAGCGCGTATTGCTCGATGGGCTGGCGCAACCAGTTCCAGCCGAACAGAAGGATGAACACTGTTGCGGCAGTTGCAATCGCTAGCAGAATGGCCACTGGCCATTTAACAAACCGCAGAAGAGCAACGGGGTGGGTTGGCTTCTGCGTCACGAGCTATCGGCCCCCATCCAGGTAATCACCAGTGGCCATTCGCTATTGCCTGCAACTGCCACTGATAGCCAGCCGTCGTTTCAAGTCTTGCCAAACTTGGTTTTGGCGCTGGCGATGCAACTGGCTTTGGCATCGCCCGACATCGCGTCGCACTTTTCAACAGCGACCTTGTAATCG
>JANOTO010000247.1:0-15145 GCA_031416395.1 Rhodoferax sp.
TAGCCGAGTGATATCCGCATCAAGAAGCGATCCAGTTGCGATTCGGGCAGCGCATAGGTGCCCAGTTGATCGTGCGGGTTTTGGGTGGCGATCACGAAAAACGGCGCGGGCAGGGGCCGCGTTTCGCCTTCTACGGTGACCTGCTTTTCTTCCATCGCTTCCAGCAGCGCACTTTGTGTTTTGGGGCTGGCGCGGTTGATCTCATCGGCCAGTAAAACTTGCGCAAAGATCGGGCCAGGGTGAAAAATGAAGGCTTCCTTGCCACGTTCGTAAATCGACACGCCCGACAGATCACTGGGCATCAAATCTGAGGTGAACTGCACCCGAGAAAAGTGAAAACCGAAGGTTTTAGCAAGTGCGTGCGCCAAGGTGGTTTTTCCCACGCCTGGCACATCTTCAATCAGCAAATGCCCGCCTGACAGCAAGCAGGCCACACAATCCTGAATCTGCACGGGCTTGCCGACGATCACCTTCTGCAGCTGACCTAAAATTGACCTGAGTTTGAGTTGTACATCCATCGCTCAGACGTTAACTGAAAAATTTACAGATTGACACTCCAAGTGAACAAGACCGGATTTTTTACTCACCCAGACTGTAAAGGCCACGAAATGGGCCGTGGCCACCCGGAATGCCCGGAGCGGCTTGACGCGATTGAAGATCGCCTTTTGGTGAGCGGCGTCGGTGACGCGTTGGAGCGCCGCGAGGCACCCTTGGCGGCCCTGAGCAACATCGAGCTGGCGCACGGCGAAATGTTTGTGAACGCCCTTCGTGGTGTGAATGAGCGCCTGCATGACGAAATTGCCGCCGGAGGGCCTCTGTATGCGCAGATTGACCCCGATACCGCCATGAACGGCAGCACCTGGAACGCGGCCCTGCGCGGTGCCGGGGCGGCCTTGGCGGCGACAGATGCGGTGATGGCGGGTGAAATGGAAAACGCTTTCTGCGCGGTGCGCCCGCCGGGTCACCACGCCTGCCGCGACAAGGCGATGGGATTCTGCTTTTTCAACAACGTCGCCATCGCCGCCAAGTACGTATTGCAACGGCACGGTTTGCAGCGCGTGGCCATCGTCGATTTTGACGTGCACCATGGCAATGGCACCGAGGACATTGTGGCGGGGGATGAGCGTATCCTGATGGTGAGCTTCTATCAGCACCCGTTTTATCCCTATGGCGATCAGTCCGACGCGGCCAACCTAGTCAACGTGCCCGTACCCGCCTACACCAAGGGTGCTGCGGTGCGCGAGCTGATTGAAACGCATTGGATCCCGCGCCTGGAGGCCCATCGCCCCGAGATGATTTTTATCAGCGCTGGCTTTGACGCGCATCGCGAAGACGACCTGGGTCAAATGGGCCTGGTCGAGCAAGACTACGCCTGGATTACTGATCGGCTCAAGACGGTCGCCGCGCGCCATGCCCAAAAACGCATCGTGTCGTGTTTGGAAGGTGGCTACAACCTCAGCGCGCTGGGGCGCAGCGTTGAGGCGCATATTCGCGTACTTGCAGACGTCTGAAGTATGGCGAAAACAGGTAATCCCATCACAGACATTGACGACTGGCTGACTGCGCTGGCCAAGCCCGCCACACTGACGGAGCTGGCCGCCATCGCCCTGTGCTTTTTGCTGGCTTGGGCGCTGGTGTGGGTGTTTCGCCGTGCCAGGGGCGCGATTGACGAAAGCTCGATCCTGTTTGGCAGCCGCATTGTTGATGGCGTGCTGTTTCCGTTGGTGCTGCTGGCGCTGGCCTACCTCACGCGAGCGATCTTGAGCCAGTCGATGAATCTGACGCTGTTCAAGATTGCGATCCCGGTGTTGGTTTCGCTGGCGGTGATCCGCTTTGGTGTCAAAGTGCTTCAAGCGGCATTTAAAACCTCGCCCCTGGTGCGCCTGCTGGAGCAAACCATTTCCTGGACGGCCTGGGCTGCTATGGTGCTATGGGTCAGCGGCTTGCTGCCAATTCTGCTCGAAGAGTTGGATCAGATCATCTGGAAAGTCGGCAACGCGAAGATCTCGGTGCTCACCATGATTCAGGGCGCGCTCTCAGCTGGTGTGGTGCTGATCGTCGCGCTGTGGATTTCGCAGGCCATCGAGTCGCGGCTGCTTAAAACGGCAACCGGTGGCGAGCTGTCACTGCGCAAGGCGGTCAGCAATGCCACCCGCGCCATTCTGGTTTTTGTCGGCATTCTGATCGCGTTGGCGGTGGTCGGTATCGACCTGACCGCGCTGTCGGTGCTGGGCGGCGCGATTGGTGTGGGCATTGGCTTAGGCATGCAAAAGCTGGCAGCCAACTACGTCAGCGGCTTTGTCATTCTGGCTGAGCGCAAGCTGCGTATTGGCGACAACGTGAAAGTGGACGGCTTTGAAGGGGCTATCACCGATATCAACGCGCGTTACACGGTGATTCGATCTCTGGCGGGGCGTGAGTCCATCGTGCCCAACGAGATGCTGGTCTCCAACCGAGTTGAAAACCTGTCACTGGCCGACCCGCAGGTTTGGCAGTCCACCGTTGTCACTGTGGCATATGACACCGATGTCGAGCTGGCGATCCGACTGCTGACGCAGGCAGCCCTGTCGCAGCCGCGTGTGTTGCGTGAGCCCGCACCGCTGATTGCCCTGTCCACGTTCGCGCCAGATGGCCTGGAGTTCACCGTGGGTTATTGGCTGGCAGACCCCGAGAAGGGCCAGCTCAATCTGCGCTCATTGATCAACCTGGAGATCTTCAAGCTGCTCACGGCGCACCGGATTGAGATTCCGTACCCGCAGCGAGTTTTGCACACCCGAATCAGTGAAAATGAACCTGTGGGTTAATTTTTTGCCTCCTGAGAGTGTTTTGATCAAAATTATGAATAAAAAACGCCTCTAGCTCTCGAATAATTTGCATATTTAGCTACTAAATACATAGCAATTCATTTCATCAATGAGGGTAACCACAGGCTCAGTCTGAGCTTGAAAGTTGGGCCACAGATGGCGGTCCGCTCACCGTTTCAAACGAGGCCGGAACAGTTCATCTGGCTCTGTTCGAACGAAAACCACAGCCTTCTCGCTCGGCCATTGCCTTCGGCGTCACCGCACCCGAGTTCATCGCTTGGCGCAAACATCTTGTGGCTGCCCTTGCTGAGCTGCCTACCACCGAAGATCATGACCTCTCCTGGTCCTTGTATTTCTTTGATCCTGATGGCAATCCCTACGAAATCACGACCTATCAGTACTCAGCCGTTGAAGAGCTGCTATAGGCGTGTTCACCTCTTCAGCAGTGCCACAATCTGCCCATGCCAATTCAGCGCGTTTTTATTCAAACCCAAGACTTCAACCTCGCCGATGAGGTGGCCGCCCTTCGCGCATTAGACAAACGTGTCGGCGCGGTGTGCTC
The DNA here is from genome assembly GCA_031416395.1 of Rhodoferax sp. Classification (GTDB taxonomy): domain Bacteria; phylum Pseudomonadota; class Gammaproteobacteria; order Burkholderiales; family Burkholderiaceae_C; genus JANYCG01. Next base: position 3,367 of record JANOTO010000247.1, read on the forward strand.
ATTCATTGGTACTGTGCGAGATCGCAATTCAGGCGCTGCGGCAGAGGTCAGTGCTTTGGAGCTGGAGCATTACCCCGGTATGACCGAGAAGTCGATTGAAGCCATGATTGACGAGGCGCACCGGCGCTTTGATGTTTTTGGCGCACGCGTCATTCACCGCATCGGGCCTTTGCTGCCGCTTGATCAAATCGTGCTGGTGGCGGTCACGTCCGCGCACCGGGGCGAGAGCTTCAAGGCTTGCGAGTTTTTGATGGACTATTTGAAGACCCAGGCACCGTTTTGGAAGAAAGAACAAACCCCAGAAGGTGCGAAGTGGGTTGATGCCCGGGTGAGTGATGATGACGCGCTTGCGCGCTGGGGCATTACGCCTGCCGCAGCCAACACCGTCTAATTCAAGTACTGCGGTCGCGCTGTAGCATCATTTTTTCCGGCAACGGTTTCTGCGTCCAGCGGGGCCACCGCGCAAATGGCCCATTGCGACGCGGTGAAGGCGGTCTCCAGCAGATGCATGAAGCCGTGCATCAAGCGGTCGTCCAGATCAATGCGCACATCTTGTTTTTGACTCGCCTGAGCTGGGTTTGCGATGTCGTGCCCCGAGAACTTCACCGCCAAGTGCGCATTGGCCAGTGGCGTGATGGCCACTTCTTTCACCAAGAGAGCAGGTGCAGTGTGGCTTGAATCGGGTTTCGCTTCCTTGAACGGGGTGACAAAATCCGACGAGCGCAACGTGGCATCCTTGTTGAACTCGCTCAGAATTTCGCGAATTTTGGGATCGCGGGCGCTGAACGCTGCCCCCTGTTCTGCGGCCAGCGCGGCGCTTTTGGCGGTCTGCTCGGCGGTCAATTTGCGCATCAGGGGCAGCACGCCCAGCGTCAGCCTGCGGCTCAGCCACAGCCGGATTTCTTCGCCGGTTTTGGTGTTGATGCGAACCAGCAGGCGATCCTGCTCGGGATCAAATTTCAGGTTGAGTTGGTGAATCTGCATGGCAAATTCTAAAGCGCGTCACTGCCGCTTCCCCGCGCCCGTATTTCGCCGTTTTTTTCACCATCCTTTGACAAAGATCAAATGCACGTAAGGGTTGAAATTACCTGCTTGCCCCCAAAATGGCAAGCATGAGAACCGACAAACTAACCACCAAATTTCAAGAAGCCCTGGGCGACGCGCAAACGCTAGCCCTCGGGCAGGATCACGCCTTTATCGAGCCCGCCCACGTGCTGGCCGCAATGCTGCGCCAGGAGGATGGCCCCAAGGCGCTGCTGCAACGCGCGGGCGTCAACGTGCCGGGCCTTCTGGCGGCGGCAGAGGCTGTCATAAAGAAGCTGCCGCAAGTGCAGGGCCACGAGCAAGTGCAAGTGGGCCGCGACATGGTTTCGCTGTTGCAGGCATCGGAGAAAGAATCGATCAAGCGGGGTGACCAGTTCATCGCCGGTGAGCTTTTCCTGCTGGCGTTGACCGACACGAAGCAGGACATCGCCAAAGTCGCCAAAGACAATGGGCTGACCCGCAAAGCGCTGGAAGCCGCCATCACGGCGGTGCGCGGTGGTGAAAACGTCAACAGTGCCGATGCGGAAGACCAGCGCGAGTCCCTCAAAAAGTATTGCATTGACCTCACCGAACGCGCCCGCATGGGCAAGCTCGACCCGGTGATTGGGCGTGACGACGAGATCCGCCGTGCCATCCAGGTCTTGCAGCGCCGTACCAAAAACAACCCGGTGTTGATTGGCGAGCCTGGCGTGGGTAAGACCGCCATCGTCGAAGGCCTGGCGCAGCGCATCGTGGCCGGCGAGGTGCCTGAATCGCTCAAAGGCAAGCGCGTTTTATCACTCGACATGGCCGCTCTGCTGGCCGGTGCCAAGTTCCGTGGCGAGTTTGAAGAGCGTCTGAAAAACGTGCTTAAAGACTTGGCCAAGGACGAAGGCCAAACGATTGTTTTCATCGACGAGTTGCACACCATGGTGGGCGCAGGCAAGGCCGAAGGTGCGATGGACGCGGGCAACATGTTGAAGCCCGCACTGGCGCGAGGTGAGCTGCATTGCGTGGGCGCGACCACGCTGGATGAATACCGCAAATACATCGAGAAAGACGCGGCGCTGGAGCGGCGTTTCCAAAAAATCCTCGTCGGTGAGCCGACCGTGGAGGCGACGATTGCCATCCTGCGCGGCCTGCAAGCGCGCTACGAGACGCACCACGGCGTGCAGATCACCGACCCGGCCATAGTGGCGGCGGCAGAGTTGAGCCACCGCTACATCACCGACCGCTTTTTGCCCGACAAGGCGATTGACCTGATCGACGAAGCCGCGTCCAAAATCAAGATCGAGCTGGACTCCAAACCCGAGGTGATGGACAAGCTGGATCGTCGCCTGATTCAGTTGCAGATTGAGCGTGAGGCCGTGAAGCGTGAAAAGGATGACGCTTCCAAAAAGCGCTTTGAGCTGATCAACGACGAAATCAAGAACCTGCAAAAAGAGATCGCCGACTTGGACGAAATCTGGAAGGCCGAAAAAGCCCAGGCGCAGGGCAGCAAAACCATCATGGAAGACATTGAAAAAGTCCGCTTCCAGATTGAAGACTTGTCGCGCAAAGGCGATTTCAACAAGGCGGGCGAGTTGCAATACGGCACGCTGCCAGGCTTGGAAAAGCAACTGAAGGAAGCGCAAACGGCAGAGGCGGGTAAAGCCCAAAACGCAAAAGACGGCGGCCGCCCGCAACTGCTGCGCACCATGGTTGGGGCCGAAGAAATCGCCGAAGTGGTGAGCCGTGCCACGGGCATCCCTGTCGCCAAAATGCTGCAAGGCGAACGCGACAAACTGCTGCAGATGGAAGACAAGCTGCACCAGCGCGTGGTCGGCCAAAGCGAGGCGATCACGGCGGTAGCCAATGCCATTCGCCGCTCCCGTGCGGGCCTGGGCGACCCGAACCGGCCCACCGGCTCCTTCCTGTTCCTCGGCCCCACAGGCGTGGGCAAAACCGAGCTGTGCAAGGCGCTAGCGGGTTTCCTGTTTGATTCAGAAGACCATCTGGTGCGCATCGACATGAGCGAGTTCATGGAAAAACATAGCGTGGCACGTTTGATTGGTGCGCCACCCGGCTATGTGGGTTACGAGGAGGGCGGTTACCTCACCGAAGCCGTGCGGCGTAAACCCTACAGCGTGCTGCTGCTCGATGAGATCGAAAAAGCTCACCCCGATGTCTTCAACGTGCTCTTGCAAGTGCTCGACGATGGCCGCCTGACCGATGGCCAGGGCCGTACTGTGGACTTCAAAAACACCGTCATCGTGATGACCAGCAACATCGGCAGCCAGATGATCCAGAACATGGTTGGCAAGCCGTATGAGGACGTGAAAGACGCGGTGACCGACGAGCTGAAAAACCACTTCCGCCCCGAGTTTTTGAACCGCATTGACGAGACGGTGGTGTTCCACAGCCTGGATGCCAAACACATCGAGAGCATTGCCGCGATTCAGATGAAAGTGCTGCAAGCGCGCCTGGCCAAGATGGATTTGACGCTGGAAGTCTCACCCGCCGCGCTGAAAGAACTGGCCAAAGTCGGCTTTGACCCGGTGTTTGGTGCGCGCCCTCTGAAGCGTGCGATTCAGCAGCGCATTGAAAACCCACTGTCCAAGTTGCTTCTGGAAGGCAAGTTCTTGCCCAAAGACGTGATCCCGGTAGACGTAGACCCGATCCGCGCACCGGGGGAGTTCAGCTTTGCGCGGGTGGTGCATTAAGGTTGCCTTTTTGAGGCGATTGACGTACACTTATGCTAAATCTGTACGTCACAACAACTCTCGAAAGTGCACACCTCATGAGCCATCCCACCAAACTCACGTTGCGACTTGATTCTGGCTTGATTGAGGGCGCCAAGGCCTTTGCGCATGAACATCAGCGGTCGCTGTCGCAGCTTGTTGCTGATTACTTCGCCCGGCTTGCGGCGCAGTCGGCATCGGCTGCTTCAACGAAAGACAAGACGTTGACACAGCCCGGTTCGAGCACGCCGTTGAGTCCTATAACGGCATCGCTGCGTGGATCATGGGCGGCGGCCCCTTCGCGAAAGAAGGGTCAAACCAAGCCACTGGACATTGACGACTATCACGCTTACTTGGAAAAGAAGCACCAATGAGAATATTGCTAGACAGCAACATCGTCATTGATTTTTTTGAGGGCCGTGAGTCGTTTTTTGAGGAATCCGCCCGCGTCATAGAACGGGTGGAGCGAGGCGTTGTCACCGGGCTGCTGTGTGCCACGACTCTGACCACGATTGCGTATTTGGCGGGAAAGACAATTGGCAAAAAGCAGGCTGTTGAACAAGTCCGTCAGTTACTGACCCTGTTTGAGGTTGCACCCGTCAATCGCTCCATATTGGATGCCGCCCTGGCGGGCAATGTGCTTGACTTCGAAGACGCAGTCCTGGCAGAAGCCGCCCACCAAGCCGGCGCGCAGGCCATCATTACCCGCAACTTGAAAGACTTTGCCCATAGCCCCGTGCGGGCTTACACGCCCCGGCAGTGGCTGGCGATGGGTTCTGTTTGATCTGTGCCTTGTCTGGCCTGCATTTCGGCTGGCGCTGGCCAAGATCACCCGTCACCTGAGAGGCCGTGCCTTCAGCGCTAGCCGTTGGTGCTCGCCTCGCCAATGGCTGGCCATGCGTTCGGTTTGACCTGAAAACTCGTGCCGTGACGATTCGAATGGGTTTCATCGCAGGTTAGGGAGAGCGCTTGTTTTGCTATTGTAATAGTAGCAAACTATCTATATTATTCGAGAGCTAGAGGCCTCTGGAATTCATAGTTTCGAAATTTTGGTCGAGATCGATCAAATTTACTACAATTGTGGTAAAATTTTAGAAAATATGGATTAAATCATAAGCTTAGGCGGTGAAATTTGAACTTCATCCTGCATCTTATGTGAAGCCATTCCCACGTAGTCGGATTTCAAAACCGGATTTAAAGCCGCTTTCTCGATGCCAAGACGCCAAACCGGCAGTCCAAAGTTCTGCGCAACCTGGCCATGCCCAAGTGCGTACTGCCAGCGCCACCTTCAGATTTAGCAACTTTTAGCAACTTTTAGCAATTCCTTAACAATTTTTAAGGACAGCGTCGCCCTTCGCGGCGCACATTACTTCCATCGCCGGGCAGACACCCGGCGACCAGCCAAACCTTGACCCCTCAACTTTTTTGGTTGGTGGTCTTGCATTTGGCGCTGGCTGTTTGAGGTTTCTTTTCACATTAACCTTGGAGAACGAGAATGAAAAATCCCTTGATTCCCGCAACGGGCCTGGCGGGTGGGCGGCGTTGACGGCCCGCCTGCGAGTGCTGCGTTATTGCGCAGCGCGCTGGGCGCCTTGAGCAGCATCGAAATCGGCGCGCGTTGCACCGGCTGGGTCGAAGGGACTGTCGTCTACCCTTGCGGCTTTGCGTTTCGTGAAGTCGGCTTCACCGCGCAAACTGTGGAGCGGCACGCGTGGATCGTGATGGACTGGACGCCCCCGATGTTTGACCGTACCAGCCGACAGGCGCGACCGCAAATACAGAGCAACGCCAAGACTTCACGCAGGGGAGGGTGTCATGTTGCCGCTGCGAACATCGTTTGCAAGACAACCAAAGTGCGTTTGAGAGTCGCGCTGTGTACTGCGCCCTCATGACGCACCAGGCGCGCCTTGTCGAGCGTGCGGATTTGATCCAGCAAGATCAGCCCGGTTTTACCCTTAAAGGTAATCGGTACCCGAAACGCAGCAGGACGCGAGCCGGTCGTCATTGGTGCCACGATCACCGTACGCAAGTGGTTGTGCATTTCGGGTGGTGAGATCAGTACGCAAGGACGGGTTTTTTGAGTCTCGCTGCCAACGGTTGGGTCTAGTTGGGCCAACCAAACTTCGCCCGTGGCCAACTGCGCGGGAACTACCATTTCAGGTCTTTGTCATCGGCATTGGCAAACTCGGGCCATACCAAGGCATCGTCCCCGGCTTGCGCGATTCGCTGGCTGTCAGCCGCCCATCCCTCACGCGGATTGCGCTTCAACGGCCGAATTTCAATTACTCCGTTTTTGACCTGTAGATCAGCCGCATCCAGCAAGCCGGTTTGTTCAAGAATTGGTTTGGGGATGAGCACACCCCTGGAATTGCCCATGGTTCGGATGGCGACTTGCATGACGGTGAGTCCTTTTAAAATAAGCACAATGTTAGCACGAGTTGTAGGTGAACAAGGCGTTTTTCCAGGAACTTGTATCGTGCGCCAGGTCTGTGAGATTCAGCAAGACACCCGCGCTTGCGTCCTTTCTGCGCCTTGGCGCGCATAGGCCAGGCCCTCGTCGTAAAACCCCGCCACGGCCATCAAAAAGCCAGCCCAGCCATAGGCCCGGCTGCCTGAGGAGTCCAGTTCCATCGCCCTGCCCGCAGAAGTGATGCCTTCTTTCCAGTCGGCCCTCAAATCGCCGTCGGCAAACTGGGGCACGCCCACGTTTTTTCTCTGTATTTCGGCTATCACCAAATGCGCCAGCAGGTTGTCGGCATCCAGGCCTAAGGCTTGGCGGGCCTCGTCCAGGGCCTGGTTCCAAAGGGCGCGATCGTTTCGACGACTCGCCTCCAGGCTGTTGGCATTGGCGCGCAGGCTGCGAAAGCGCGACAGGTCGGTGGTGATGTCTTCGGTCAGGCCGTCGGTGAAATACGATTGCTCGGTGCGCCGGGTCCCCGCTCATGTTGGTGAAAGGCAGTACGGCAATGGACGGCTTGTGAGGCGGTGAGATTGCAGGCCGCACAGACTCTGCGGGCTTTGCAGGCGCTTGCGACGCTTGCAAGTCAAAGCGGTAACCACGACCGATCACCGTGGCGATGGCATCCGCGCCCAGTAGCTTGCGCAGCGCCGAGATTTGCACGCTGAGGTTGCCCTTTTCCACCACCACGCCTGGCCACACCAGCGCCAGCAGTTCATCTTTGCCCAGCACCCGCTCGCGGTGTTCAATTAGCACCAGCAACAGGTCAAAGGCACGGGAACCCAAGATGGCAGGCTGGCCGTCCACCTGCAATTGGCGCAGGGCCGGCAGCACTTCGAATGGGCCGAAACGGTAGGTGGTTTCCAAGGGAGGTCTTTCAGCGTGGGGCGAGGCGAGGGCGCTGTCACGAGCCGCAGCGATTGCTTTCACCAGGTCTCCCAAGGGTTTTGACGAGAATTCTTGAGCAGGCCTGTGCTCCGCGCACATTAGATTCATTCCTGACTTTTGGCGAGCTGAATGGTTGCAGCTACATGCAGTTCTCATTACCAACAGAAAGACACTTATGAAAAAAATCTTCTCCAGCCTTTTTTTGGCCAGCGCTCTGGTTATTCCAACAGCAGCTTCGGCTTATCTGGTGGGCGGTACAAAATGGGGCAGCCCCACGTTTGGCACGGGTGCCAATGTCTCTTGGAGCCTGATGGCAAGCGGTACAAGCTGCGCGTTTGAGGCATCAGGATGCACAGTGACCCCGTTGCAAAACTTCATGCCCAGCGGCTTTTTGACGCAGATCCAAAATGCGTTTACCTCCTGGTCGGCCGTTTCCAATGTCAACTTCACCCAAATAGCCGACGATGGTGCAGCGGTAAACTCGCCTACGGCCTCTGGCGATATTCGGGTGGGTGCCTACGATTTTTCGATTAGCGGATTCGGCGGCGCTCTTGCCTACGCCTACTTTCCATTTAACGGCAGTGACTCTGTGCCCGGCGACATCTTCTTCAACACGGGATACGCATGGGATTCGGACTTTGCAGGCCCTGGTTTCAGCATCTTCGTGGTGATGGCACACGAGATTGGCCATTCCATTGGTTTGGACCATACCGATGTAGCCAACTCGCTGATGAACCCGATTTACTCTGCTGCGTATTCAGGCGTGCAGGCAGATGATGCTGCCGGCGCCCAATTCATCTACGGTGCGCGGGTGAGCAACCCGGTGCCTGAGCCCAGCAGCTTGGCGCTCTTGGGGCTGGCCTTGGTGGGGCTCACGCTCGGCCGCAAATCAGCCCTTAACCACCGAGTGGGCAAGTGAGCGACCAAGCCGTTTCGCAACCGCTGCGATCTGCTACTTCCCTATACGTCAAGGGCGATGCGGTGCAGCGTGTACAAAATCGTTGTCGATCTACCCAGCAAGCTATGTGCTCTGCGACTACCCGGTCGTCATGGCGAAGCCGCCGTGCGCCTCTGTGCCAGAAGTGGTTTTGCGCAGGGGCTTGAGCCGCTTGTCCTCATACATGGCGACATCGGCTTGTTTGATCAATTTGCTGGCATCGCGCTCACCCTCAGCAGCCAGGCAGTGGCCGATGCTGATGCCTACTTGAAAGGTTGCGCCATCAATCATGATCGGTGCCGTCACCGAGGTGCGAATCCGGTCACACACTAGCGCCACATCCGCAGGCGCGCAGTTGAGCAGAATGACGGCAAACTCATCGCCACCGATTCGCGCTGCAATATCCACGCCCTGTTTGGTCACGCCCTGTAAACGCTTGCCTACGGCGGTCAACACCTGATCGCCTACCGAATGTCCGTGTTCGTCGTTGATGGGCTTGAAGTAGTCCAGGTCGCAATAGATCACCGCCAGCCCCTGGCCAACCGGGCGGGCCTGTGCGAGAACCCGCTTCAACTCCAGGTCAAAAAACCTCGCATTGGCCATGCCGGTGAGCGGGTCTTGGTTGGCAAGCTGTGCATGCTTTGCCAGTTCCGCATCCAGCCGTTCGCTCAAGCTGCGGTTGTTGCGCTCATAACTTGCAATCGCCAGCACGGCAACGACGTGCGTTGCCAGCAGCACGATGGACAAGTTCAGGGCTGGACTTTCAGGTGATGTGAAGTCGGGCACCGTGACATTTAAAACGCGCGGTACCAGAAACATGGCCAATGCAAGCGCTGGCATGAGAAAGGCCATGAACATTCCCGCCCGCGCACCGTACAGGCAGAAAAAAAGGATGGCTGGCAGCAACAGATTGGGCGCTGCAACCGAGGTCGGCAAACCGCCCGTGAGCGCCACCGCCGCCGTGACTCCGCCCACGACGGTGACGGCAACCAATCTGCGTGCCAGCGCGTCGCGGCCCTGGGTCAAAAAAACGTAGCTTGTGACAAACGCCGCGATCATCAGGAGCTTCAAGGGCAGAAATATGAGTTTGGTCTGCACCGACATCAAACTCGAATCGATCAGCAAAAACGCGATCACGACCACACTGAGAAACAGACTGAACACAATTGACAGGATGGCCAGCCCCCGCGCCTGGAACAGGTGGTGCTGGTCATGCCCGTAGTGCTGCTCCAGCCGGTTTTTATGATCTACGACGAGGCGACGAAGCCTGGCCCGAGTCAAATCCATCAGAATCGCTTTCAAGTGGTTGCGGCGCTACCGCGTAAATTGAAGGTCCTACAGAAGTATAGGTTTCTTGGTAGGCGGGAACGGCGGGATGCCCGGTAAAATTAACCGCAGTGCCCTACGGTTTGCGCGCCACGATGTGTAGGCGCAGCCACTGGGCAAACGCGGCCTCTGAAACGTCACCAGCGGCGACACCCAGAACGGTCAAGGTCGCATCCGCCTGGGTCGCTGTCAGGCGGTAGCCGTTCAGGTACAGAAACAAACCCGTCGCCAAAAACGCCGCACGTTTATTCCCATCGACAAAAGCGTGATTCTTGGCAAGCCCGATGCAGTAGGCTGCCGCCAATGCAGCGATGTCTGGCGGGTTGGATGCGTCAGCGTAGGCCACCAGGTTCAGCGGTCTCGCCAACGCCGAGTCAAGCAAACCCTCGTCACGCATGCCACTGCCACCGCCGTGCGTGGCCAGGCTCTCGTCATGCAGAATCAATAAAGCCTGCTTGGAACTCCAACGCCAGCTCATTTGGCAAGCTGGTGGAACGTGTCGCGGTAATCGTGCATGAAGGCGCGGCCCGCTTGGATTTCTTCTTCGAGCGCGGGGTCGTAAGGAGTTAAGGTGTAGCCATCAGGCGTCTCAGTCAAAAAGACCGACTCGCCCTTGCCCAGCTTGAGTCGCGCCAGCGCTTCTTTGGGCAGCACCACGCCGACAGAGTTGCCAATTTGGGTGAGTTTGAGCATGTGCATGACGACCTCCGATGTGCTTCAATGTAATTACGTTCGTAATAATACGCCCCAAAGACGACACGCGTCAAGCAGGCTCCACGCACTTGCAACCAGCCCAGCCGCTTTCAACGAAAATACCCCCATGACGACTTCGACGCTTGACCCTGGTACCCCGGCTTCCCCGAACTCCTTGCGTCAAGACGCGCACCTGATCGGCCTGGTCGGCATCGCCCACATGATCAGCCACTTCAGCCAGCTCTTGTTGCCGCCGCTGTTCCCGTGGCTTAAGGACGAGTTCAACGCCAGCTACACCGAGCTGGGTTTTTTGATGACGATCTTCTTCGTCGTCTCCTGCTTCACACAAACCCTGTCGGGCTTTGCGGTCGATAAATACGGCCCACGCCCGATTCTGTTCGCGGGCTTGAGCCTGCTGGCCCTCGCGGCGTTTGGCTACGCCATCAGCACCAGCTATTGGATGCTGGCGGGCTTCGCAGCGCTGGCCGGCGTGGGCAATGGCGTTTTTCACCCGGTGGACTTCACCTTGATCAACCGCAAAGTCAGCGCCAAGCGGCTGGGCCACGCGTACAGCACGCACGGCATGACCGGCAGCCTGGGCTGGGCCCTGGCACCCGCCTTGCTGGTGCCGCTGGCGTTAACCTACTCGTGGCGCGTGGCGCTGATTGCGGCGGGCGCGCTGGCCTTCGTCGTACTGGCGCTTCTGGTTTTGAACCGCGACAAACTCAAGCTTGAGAACGCGCCGCCCTCCAAGCGAGAAGTCGGCGCGGCGGCAGTAGTGGAAGGTAATTTCGACTTCCTCAAAATCCCCGCCGTCTGGATGTGCTTCGGCTTCTATTTGCTCTACGCCATGGTGATCAGCGTGATCCAGGCCTTCGCCCCCGAAGCCGCGCGCCAATTGCACGGGGTACCGTTGGGGCTGGCGGCAATGTGTCTCAGTATCTACATGGTTTGTAATGCTGGCGGCATGGTGATTGGTGGCTTTTTGGTGAGTGACCCACGACGCTGTGAACGCATCGTCGGCGCAGCGTTCGCAATCGCCGCTGTGTTTGCGCTCACGCTCGGGTTGGCGAGTCTGCCCGCCATGGCCGTGCCGGTTTTGTTTGGCATCATGGGTTTGACCTCCGGCATCGCAGGCCCGTCGCGCGACCTGCTGGTCAAAAAATCAACGCCTGAAAATTCGACCGGCCGCGTCTATGGCGTGGTCTATTCCGGCCTGGACATCGGCCAAGCCATCGCCCCGCTGATGTTCGGCGCGCTGATGGATCGCCAAAGCTACACCGCCGTGTTCGTAGGCTTGGCCGCCGTGCAACTCATCCTCGTCGCCAGCGCATTTGGCATGCAACGGTCGCGCAAGGTGCAAATGTCGTATGCTACATAATATATAGCTTTCTATGCATAATATACGAGAGCTAGAGGCCTAAAACATTCATAATTTCAGTCAAAATGGCCGAAATGACTGAAAATAGCGTTAAAACGGGCTAAATTTACTACAATTGTGGTAAATCTGCTGGCTATATTGACATTTTGTTTATCCCACCAAGTTTTCGAACGGTGAACACCACAGGCGGGTCGCCTGCCTTTTTGACGTTAAGCTGTAGTCGTAACAACAACTTACGGAGATGGCTATCGCATCGGCTCCATTGGCTCATTCGGGTGGGCATTTACTGCAAGATCACCTTAAAGCGGTTGCCGGCCTGGCAGCCGGATTTTCCGAACACTTCGAGACGGGCT
>JANOTO010000248.1:0-2183 GCA_031416395.1 Rhodoferax sp.
AACCAAAGTCACCGCGCTGGAGAACGCCACCACGGGCGTGACCTGCAATGCCATCTGTCCCGGTTGGGTGCTGACGCCGCTGGTGCAGAAGCAGATCGATGCCAAAGCCGCCGCGCAAGGCATCAGCGTGGATGCCGCCAGTAAGCAACTGCTGAGTGAGAAGGAGCCATCCCTTCAATTCACCACGCCTGAGGAGTTGGGCGAGCTGGCGGTGTTTTTCTGCTCCGCCGCTGGTAACAATGTGCGCGGCGTGGCTTGGAATATGGATGGGGGTTGGGTCGCCCAATAAACCAACAGATCAGGTCGCGGGGCTAACCCGCAGCATCGTATGGACGACCTTATTGGCGACCCACGGCGCAGACAGCGTGTTGAACGCCTGAAAGTGATCGGACACCAGGTGGCCCGCAAACGCCGCCTCGGAGTCGTAAGTTTCGTAGAGAAAGACCTCGTTCGGCCCGTTATGCGGCACGCACACGTCAAACTGCCGACAGCCAGGCTCATCCGCCAGTGAAGTGTTGGCGTTGTGGATCACGGCTTGCAAAAACTCGGCAACATGCTCGGGCTTAAGCGTGAAAAAAACGGTAACGACATACATGGCAACTATCCCCAAGAAGCAATCAAACGCGGCAGCCACGACGTGAGGCTGGGCACATAGGTGATCAAAATCACCACACTGAAGGTCGCAGCCATCATCAACCACAGATGGCGGGTGATTTCGCCAATACTTGCTTTGGCCAGCTTCGCTGCTACAAAGAGCGTACCTCCCACGGGCGGCGTGTAAAGGGCAATCGCCAGGTTCGCCGTCATGATCACGCCCATGTGAACCAGGTCAATCTTGAATGCCATGGCCAGTGGCAAGAACAACGGTGCAGCCATCAGCAACGCAGGCAACGGCTCGATGAAGATGCCCAACAGTACCAGTGCGACATTGAGCATCAAAAGGAAAACCCATTTCACATGCGCAACAGAGGACACCCAGTTCGCCATTTGCTGAGCCACCTGCTCGGCGGTGATTAGCCATGCGAGCGCGCCGGTGGCGCCAATTACGAGCATCACCGTCGCACTGGTCATAAAGGCTTTGAGCAGCAGATGCGGGATATGTTTGAGCGTCAAATCCTTGTACAGCAGCAACGAGACTGCCAACCCATAAACCACGGCGACCGCCGCAGCTTCAGTGGGCGTGAAGTAGCCTGACCAGATACCGCCCACGATGAAAACAGGCATCAACAACGCTGGGCCTGCGCTCACGCCGGCCTTCCAAATTGCCGCTAAGGACGAGGGCTTGCCACCCGGATCAACGCCCGTTGATTTGCCGTGCCACATGCACACACCGATCAATGCAATGGCCGACAAAATGGCTGGCACCAGCCCCGCCATGGACAGCGTGCGCATCGACACGCCCGACACAAAGGCGTAGACCAGAAACGGAATGGACAAAGGCATCAGCAACGCCAGCGTGCCTGCCACCGCCACCAGCGCCGCCGCAAACCCGCGCGTGTAACCGCGTGCCAGCATCGCCGGGATGACGAGGGAACCAATCGCGGCCGTGTCTGCAATCGCCGAGCCCGACACGCCGCCAAACAAAAGACATGACATCACCGTCACCACGCCCAGACCACCGGGCATCCAGCCAAAAAGCACGTTGGCAAACTCCACAATGCGCTTGCCCACGCCGCCCTGCGCGAGCAGTTCGCCGGTGAATACAAACAGCGGCACTGCGATCAGGATGAAAGGCTCGACGCCACCGATGAACGACAGGAACACGCTCTCCAGCGGGTACTGCATGCCATAGGCCACAACGATGCCTGTGGTGGTCGCCAAGAGCGCAAACATCAGCGGAATACCCGCCAAAGCCAGCGCAAAAAAACTACCGAAAATAACCAGAGCGAGCATTTCTTTAGTCTCTTGATCTTGTGGACTAATCTTGCGGATAGCGCAGCTCGCGCGGAATGCCACGCAAGATCTGCAGCAAGTCCCAGCCAATAAATGCCACCATCAGCGCGGCACCCAGCGGCAGAGGCAGGTACTGCCAGCTCATGCGCCACTCCAGCGTAGTCAGCACGTTGTCCCAACCGCCAATCACGATGCGAATACCGTAGTACAGCAGCACACCCAGGATGACCAGGCAGAAGACCTGAATCGCCGCATCCGCCAAGCGACGCTTGTTGGCATCCAACTTGTCC
>JANOTO010000249.1:0-19059 GCA_031416395.1 Rhodoferax sp.
ACCGATGCCCCAAAACTCATTGAACTCAAACACTTCACGGTAGCTGTACAAGCCATAAATGCCGGTGGCATTGGCGACCACCACGCTGAACTGGCTGGACTCATAGGGGTCGTTGTCATCTTCCTTCGTCTGCAAAAAGAAGGTTTCTTTCAGCATGGGATGCAGCTTGGTGAAGGTGTCAAACACCTCGTCTTTGCTGCCGAGCAGCAGCTCCTTCTTCGGCAGCGCCAGCATTGCTTTGCGCAGCACGGGGAAATGCGCAACAGTGCCTGCGATGCCCACGTAACTCGGACCAGCGTTGGTATCAACTTTGAATAACTTGCTGTTGGCCTCGAACCGGTTCGACAGGCGCGTATCGCCAAACGTCACCAAAGTATCGGCGGCGATGGCGACTTGCCCGTTTCGTTTGACGACAACGACTGTCGTCATAGGAGGACGCGGCGAAAGTCAGACAACACCTGCCCAAAGTACGCGTTAAAGCGCGCCGCAGCGGCACCGTCGATCACGCGGTGATCCCAGCTCAAACTCAATGGCAACATCAAGCGTGGTTGGAATGCTTTGCCATCCCAGACGGGCTCAATGCTGCTCTTGCACACGCCCATGATGGCGACTTCGGGTGCGTTGATGATGGGTGTGAAGTAGCGGCCACCAATGCCGCCCAAACTCGAAATGGTGAAGCACGCACCCGTCATCTCCGCAGGGCTCAGCTTGCCATCGCGCGCTTTTTGGGCCAGCTCGCTCATCTCCGTTGAGATTTGAATCACGCCCTTTTTGTCGCAGTCCTTGATCACCGGCACCATCAAGCCGTTGGGGGTGTCGGCTGCAAAGGCGATGTGGAAATACTGCTTGAGCACCAGTTGGTCGCCATCGAGCGAACTGTTGAAATCCGGGAATTTTTTGAGCGCCGCCACGCTGGCCTTGATCATGAAGGCCAGCATCGTCAGCTTGATGCCCGCCTTCTCGTTCTCTTTGTTCATCTGGACGCGAAAGGCTTCCAGATCGGTGATGTCGGCATCGTCATGGTTGGTGACGTGCGGGATCATGACCCAGTTGCGGTGCAAATTGGCCCCGCTGATTTTCTTGATGCGCGACATGTCTTTGCGTTCAACCGCGCCGAACTTGGCAAAGTCCACCTTGGGCCAAGCCAGCAAGCCCAAACCTGCGCCGTCACCTGCACCGGATGTCTTGCCTTTGCTTGAGGCTGAAATGGCCTGGGTTTGCTGCGCGCCACTCATCACAGACTGCGTGAAGGTTTGGATATCCAGCTCGGTGATGCGGCCTTTGGGGCCACTGCCTTTGACTTCACCCAAGGGCACGCCCAGCTCGCGAGCGAACTTGCGCACGGACGGGGATGCGTGAGGTAGGCCGATAGGAGCTGCGCTAGGATCATGCTTGAGCTCGGACACTGTTGCCGGGGCGGCTACAGGCGCGGACACAGGCGTGGGGGTTGCGACCGCCGCTGCGACCTGAGGTGCTGCCGCTGCTGGCGCGGCAGGGATCGGTGCGGGAACGGGAGCGCTTTCAGCCGCAGCCTCTAACACCGCAATCAGGTCACCAATATTGACCTTGTCGCCCAGCTTGACTTTCAACTCCTTCAACACGCCGGCAGCGCTGGACGGAATTTCCATCGCCGCCTTGTCAGACTCCACCGTCATCAGCGATTGCTCGGCCTTGATCGTGTCGCCCACCTTCACCAGCAGCTCAATCACCGCCACGTCTTTAAAGTCGCCAATATCAGGAACCTTGATTTCCAAAAGTGCCATGTTATGTCTCCGAGGTTTTATGGATTAGGCGTACAGCGGATTGATCTTGTCGACCTTGATGCTGTATTTTTTGATGGCTTCCAGCACCTTGGCAACCGGCAATGTGCCCTCTTCGCTCAACGCTTTCAGGGCAGCGACCACGATGTAATGGCGGTTCACCTCGAAATGCTCGCGCAGTTTGGAGCGGAAATCACTTCGGCCAAAACCATCAGTGCCCAGCACTTTGTAGGTTCGGCCTTTGGGGATGAAGGGGCGAATCTGCTCAGCATAAGCTTTCATATAGTCGGTGGACGCGACCACGGGGCCGGTGTGCTTTTCAAGCTGTTGCGCAACGAACGACACGCGCGCTTTGTCTGCCGGATGCAGCAAGTTGTAGCGTTCGCATTCCTGGCCTTCCCGCGTCAGTTCGTTGAAGCTGGGGCAACTCCATACACTTGCTGCGACGCCCCAGTCTTTCTCCAACAATTCTTGCGCCGCGATCGATTCACGCAGGATCGTGCCCGAGCCGAGCAGTTGAACGCGTGGGGTCAACTTACTTCCTTCTCTGCAAAGGTACATGCCCTTGATGATCTGCTCTTCTGTGCCAGCAGTCAGGCCCGGCATCGGGTAGTTTTCGTTCAAGAGCGTCAGGTAGTAATAGACGTTGTCCTGCTTTTCCACCATGCGTTTGAGGCCATGGTGCAGGATCACGCCGACCTCGTGCGCGAAAGTCGGGTCGTAGCTGATGCAATTGGGGATGGTGCCTGCCATGATGTGACTGTGGCCATCTTCGTGCTGCAAGCCTTCGCCGTTGAGCGTGGTGCGCCCAGAGGTGCCGCCCAGCAAAAAGCCGCGTGCCTGCATGTCACCCGCTGCCCAGGCCAAGTCGCCCACGCGCTGGAAGCCAAACATCGAGTAATACACATAGAACGGAATCATGATGCGGTTATTGGTGCTGTAGCTTGTCGCTGCCGCAATCCAGCTGCTCATACCGCCCGCTTCGTTGATGCCCTCTTGAAGAATTTGGCCCTTCTTGTCTTCCTTGTAATACATCACCTGGTCTTTGTCTACCGGGGTGTATTGCTGGCCATCAGGGTTGTAAATGCCGATCTGGCGAAACAACCCCTCCATGCCAAAGGTACGGGCTTCATCCACCAAAATCGGCACCACGCGTGGGCCCAGCGCCTGGTCGCGCAGCAGCGTCGTGAGGAAGCGCACATAGGCTTGCGTGGTTGAAATTTCGCGGCCCTCAGCCGTCGGCTCGATCACTGATTTAAAGGTCTCAAGCGACGGCACGGTGAACTGCTCATCAGCCTTCACGCGGCGATGCGGCAGGTAGCCGCCCAGCGCCTTGCGCCGCTCGTGCAGGTAGCGCATCTCGGGCGTGTCATCGGCGGGCTTGTAAAACGGAATGTCTGCGATCTGGCTGTCTGGCACAGGGATATTGAAGCGGTCGCGAAAGATCTTGATGTCTTCGTCGGTCAGCTTCTTGGTCTGATGGACGTTGTTCTTGCCCTCACCGCTCTTGCCCATGCCAAAACCTTTGACGGTCTTGATCAAAAGCACCGTCGGCTGCCCTTTGTGATGGACGGCTTGGTGGTATGCAGCATAGACCTTTTGCGGGTCATGCCCACCCCGGCGCAAGGCGAAGATGTCTTCATCGCTCATCTTGGCGACCATCTCCAGCGTTTTCTCGCTGCGGCCAAAGAAATGCTTGCGCACGTAAGCACCGTCGTTGGCTTTGAAAGACTGATAGTCGCCATCCAGCGTGTCCATCATGATCTTGCGCAGGGCACCGTCTTTGTCTCGCGCCAGCAGTGGATCCCAATCACTGCCCCACAGCAGTTTGATCACGTTCCAGCCTGAGCCGCGAAACTCGCCTTCCAGTTCCTGAATGATCTTGCCGTTACCGCGCACTGGGCCATCGAGCCGCTGCAGGTTGCAGTTGATGACGAAGATCAGGTTATCGAGCTTCTCGCGCGCGGCGAGGCCAATGGCGCCCAGGCTCTCGACTTCGTCCATCTCGCCATCTCCACAGAACACCCAGACCTTGCGGTTGGCGGTGTCGGCAATCCCGCGCGCATGCAGGTATTTTAGAAATCGCGCCTGGTAAATCGCCATCAGCGGCCCCAGGCCCATCGACACTGTAGGGAACTGCCAGAAGTTGGGCATCAACTTGGGATGTGGGTAGCTGGAGAGGCCGTTTCCGTCCACCTCTTGACGGAAGTTGAGCAACTGCTCTTCGGTCAATCTGCCCTCGAGATAAGCGCGGGCATACACACCCGGTGACACATGCCCCTGAATGTAGATGCAGTCGCCGCCATGCTCTTTGCCAGGCTCCGCACTTTCAGCGTGCCAGAAATGGTTGAAGCCCGCGCCAAACATGTGGGCCAGCGACGCGAACGAGCCAATGTGGCCGCCCAAATCACCGCCGTCCACCGGATGATGGCGATTGGCCTTGACCACCATCGCCATCGCGTTCCAGCGCATGTAGGCGCGCAGGCGCTCTTCAATTTCAATGTTGCCGGGGCAGCGCTCCTCCTGATCGGTCTCAATGGTGTTGACGTAGCCGGTATTGGCTGAGAACGGCATGTCGATGCTTTTTTGCCGCGCATGCTCCAGCAGTTGCTCCAGCAAAAAGTGCGCGCGCTCTGGCCCTTCGGCCTCGATCACGGCCGACAGTGCATCCATCCACTCGCGGGTTTCGAGGGCATCGGAATCGGGGTTGGCGGCGAGAAGCTGAGGTGCAGTCATTTGGGCTGACATGTCTTTCTCCAGGTTACTTTTTTAGCGATTTAGACAGTTTAGGTGCCAGAGTCTATTCTCTCACACGATTCAAAATATTTCAAGTTATGCTTGTTGATATCGCAATATGAAATTTAGTTGACCGAATCTGCCCCAACCTACACTTCAAGCATGTCCGACTCGGTTCCCGTCCCGATCCCTGCTGCCCTCGCACCCGCGCGTCTGAAAATGCGCGCACGCACGTGGTGGCGCAAATTGCCCGCGCACCGGCAAGATCGCTTTTCAGTGCTCGCACCGTTGGCGGCGGTGATTCTGTTTTCGATTGCCATCGTCGCCGCATTTGGCTACCTGCGCCTGGAAGAAATCGAGCGAGAAAAGGAGGCCGTCAAGCGCGACGTTGAATACACCCAGCAGCGCCTGCGACTGCGCCTGCTGGAGCGTCAGGAGCAACTGATGCGGCTGGCGCGCGATGTCTCCAACCGCGACATCGACACCGAAGACTTCCGCGACCGCGCGGAGTCTTTGGTCAATCAGTACCCGGAGCTGGAGTCAGTCACCTGGATTGACGAGCGCAAGCGCATCAAATCAAACTACGGCAACGCGAGTGTTGCCAACAGCCAGTTGCGCCAGACCGGCACGACGCTGCGTGTGGGTGAAACCGACACCAACTTCGGCCTGGCCAAAGACTTGCGCCAACCGGTCTACTTCCAGCGCACCGCAACCGAATTCCCCGCACTGCTTCAATTGCACATCCCGGTCACAGACCTCAATAAGTTCGCAGGTGTGGTGCTGGCGGAGTATTCGGTCGATGCGTTATACCGCTACGGTGTTCCGTCCGAAGTTTCAGCGCGATACGCGGTATCGCTGCTGGACAGCAATGGCGCGCGCCTGGCAGGCAGCGTGATTCCAAAGCCCAACCCAGCCGCCAACCTGCTGCCTTGGGCCAGCCCGGCCAACGCCTATGACGTACCCGTGTCGCCCGTGGGCAATGGCCTGATCATCAAAGCCCAGGCCTACCGGACGTCGCTGGGTGTCATTGGCAGCGGCCTGTTCTGGCTGGTGATTGCATTGAGCGGCATGACCTCGTGGATGCTCCTGGGCAACTGGCGGCACATGCGCCGGCGCCAGCAGGCGCAGCAGGCGCTGATCTCGGAGACCAACTTTCGCCGCGCGATGGAGAACTCGATGCTCACCGGCATGCGCGCGATGGACCTGCAAGGCCGCATCACCTACGTCAACGCCGCGTTTTGCCAAATGACCGGCTGGAGCGAGGCCGAGTTGGTGGGCCGCACCGCGCCGTTTCCCTACTGGCCGGAGAGCGACCGCGAGTCTTTAACTTCGCGCCTGGACGATGAGCTGAATGGGCGCACCACGCCCGGTGGCATTCAAGTGCGCGTGCAAAAGCGCGAGGGCTCGCTGTTTGACGCGCGGCTGTATGTGTCGCCGCTGATTGACTCGCGCGGCGCGCAAACCGGCTGGATGACCTCGATGACGGACATCACCGAGCCCAACCGGATTCGCGAGCAGTTGTCTGCGTCTTACGAGCGTTTCACCACCGTTCTGGAGGCACTGGATGCGTCGGTGTCCGTAGCGCCACTGGGCAGTGACGAGCTGTTGTTCGCCAACAAACTGTACCGGCTGTGGTTTGGTGCCGTTGCGGGTGGCCACCTGCAATTAGTGGCACAGGCGGGCATTCCGATGCGCCCCCTCAACGATGAAGCGCAAGACCATGTGGACTCGTTTGCCGGGCTGCCTGCCAGTGCGCTGGAAGACACCGAAACCGAGAGTTCAGAAATCTACCTGCCCGAGTTATCCAAGTGGATCGAGGTGCGCTCCCGCTATTTGAGTTGGGTCGATGGACGGCTGGCGCAAATGGTGATCGCAACGGACATCACCGCGCGCCGCCTGGCCGAAGAGCAAGCCGCGGCGCAGGCTGAGCGCGCGCAAAACGCCAGCCGCCTGATCACGATGGGCGAGATGGCATCCAGCGTCGCGCATGAACTGAACCAGCCTCTCACCGCCATCAACAATTACTGCGACGGCATGGCTTCGCGCATCAGGGCGCAGCAAATCACTCAGGAAGAACTGCTCGGCGCGCTTGAGAAAACCTCCAAACAGGCCCTGCGCGCAGGCCAAATCATCCAGCGCATTCGCTCCTTTGTAAAGCGCAGCGAGCCGAACCGCGCACTGTCAGAAATCGCGTCCATGGTGGGCGAGGCGGTGGAGCTGGCTGACATCGAGGTACGAAGGCGCAATGTGCGCCTCACGCATTACGTCGCGGCACGCCTGCCCAAGCTGATGGTGGATCCGATCCTGATCGAGCAGGTACTGGTGAATCTGCTCAAAAACGGCGCTGAATCGGTGGACTCTGCCCAGCGCCCCACCGCACGGCGCAGCGTGGTGCTGCGGGTGGGCTTAAAGCGCGTGGACGACAAGCCCGTGGTCGAATTCTCGGTGCAAGACTCAGGCAAGGGGCTCGCCCCGCAAGTGATGGAGCGGCTGTACGAAGCCTTCTTCTCCACCAAGGTGGATGGCATGGGGATTGGCTTGTCCTTATGCCGCTCAATCGTTGAATCGCATCAGGGCCGAATGAAAGCGGAGAACATCTACAATGGTTCGGAAGTGACCGGGTGCAGCTTTACCTTTTGGCTGCCCGTCACCGAGACAGTGCCCACTGTGGCACCGACCCAGCGAAAACACTTGAGGACCCCAGGGTAACTGCATGAGTTTGATTCCGAAAAAAGGCACAGTTTATGTGGTCGATGACGATGAAGCCGTGCGCGATTCGTTGCAATGGCTGCTTGAGGGCAAAGACTACCGGGTGCGCTGTTTTGATTCCGCCGAGTCGTTCTTAAGCCGCTACGACTCGCGAGAAGTCGCCTGTCTGATTGTGGATATCCGCATGGGCGGCATGACCGGCCTGGAGCTGCAGTCGCGCTTGATTGAAGCCCGCTCTCCCCTGCCCGTGGTCTTCATCACCGGCCATGGGGATGTGCCCATGGCGGTGGACACCATGAAGAAAGGAGCGATGGATTTCATCCAGAAACCGTTCAAGGAAGACCAGTTGGTCAGCCTGGTGGAGCGGATGCTCGATCACGCCAAAACCACGTTTGCCGAGCACCAGCAGTCCGCCAGCCGCGACGCGCTGTTGGCCAAGCTCACGCTGCGGGAGTCGCAAGTGCTTGAGCGCATCGTGGCTGGTCGCCTGAACAAGCAGATTGCCGATGACCTGGGCATCAGCATCAAGACGGTGGAGGCGCACCGTGCCAACATCATGGAAAAGCTCAATGCCAATACCGTGGCGGACTTGTTGAAGATCGCTCTGGGGCAGGCCAGTCCCAAACCGTAAATTCACCCCATCACAGAACTGCCCGCTCACAACATTCAGCGGGCTTTTTTAATTTCACGCAGCCCTGACATTGACATGACCGCCCACATCATTGACGGAACCGCCGTCTCCAAACAACTTCGCTTGAGCATCACCCAGCGGGTGCAGGCGCTCAAGCCCAGCGGCATCACACCCGGCCTGGCCGTGGTTCTTGTGGGTGACGACCCGGCCAGTCAGGTTTACGTGCGCAACAAGGTACAAGCCTGCGCCGACACGGGCGTGTACTCGGTGCTCGAAAAATACGAAGCTTCGATGACTGAGGCCGCCTTGCTCGACCGGGTTGCCGCGTTGAACGCTGATACGCGCATCCATGGCATTCTGGTGCAGTTACCCGTGCCAAAGCACATTGATGCCCACAAGGTGATCGAAGCCATTGCCCCGGCCAAGGATGTTGATGGTTTTCACGTCGCTACTGCGGGTGCCTTGATGACCAACACGCCGGGTTTCTGGTCCTGCACGCCCTATGGCTGCATCAAGCTGCTGGAGAGCACGGGCGTTGACCTCAAAGGCAAGCACGCCGTGGTCATCGGTCGCAGCAACAACGTAGGCAAACCCATGGCCTTGATGTTGCTGCAAAAGAATGCGACCGTTACCATTTGTCACAGTGCAACAGCCGATCTCAAAGCCCACACATTGATGGCCGACATCGTGGTCGCTGCGGTAGGTCGGCAAAACACACTCACAGCGGACATGGTCAAACCCGGTGCCATCGTGATTGATGTCGGCATGAACCGCGACGCAGCGGGCAAACTCTGCGGTGATGTGGATTTTGCCAACGTGAAAGAAGTCGCAGGCTGGATCACCCCGGTGCCCGGTGGTGTGGGGCCGATGACGATTACCATGCTGCTGATGAACACCCTGGAGGCGGCTGAACGCGCTGCGTCAATGTCAAAATCTGTTGCAAAAGTCTGATTGAACTCACCAAAAAAGCCTCTATCTAAACGGGATGAACACCATGACCAACCCCCTCCTCAATTTCGCTGACTTACCCCTGTTTGACCAGATTCGCCCCGAGCACGTGGGCCCCGCAATGGATCAGCTTTTGGCCGATGCCAGCACCGCGCTTGAGACCGTTACCGCCCCCGCATTTCCGGCCCAATGGACAGCCATCGCCAAGGTGCTGGATGTCTCCACCGAGGCGGTGGGTCGGGCCTGGGGTGGCGTCAGCCATTTGAATGGTGTAGCCGACACGCCCGAACTGCGTGCCGCCTATAACGCGGCACTGCCCAAAGTAACCGAGTTCATGACCCGACTGGGTGCCGATGAACGCCTGTACGCAAAGTACAAGGCGATTGACGTCAACACCCTGAACACCGAGCAGCGCCAGGCCCACAAAAACGCTATCCGCAACTTTGTGCTGGGCGGTGCGGAGTTGACGGGGGCTGCGCGCGAACGGTTCGCCGCCATTCAGGAGCGTGCCGCCGAGCTATCGCAAAAGTTCAGCGAAAACGCGCTGGATGCGACGGATTCGTATGCCTATTACGCAACCCGCGAAGAGCTTGATGGCGTGCCCGATGACGTGATTCAAACCGCACTGGCTGCCGCAAAAGTTGATGGCAGAGATGGCTACAAACTCACTTTGAAAATTCCATGCTATCTGCCCGTCATGCAGTTCGCCACGTCGGGCGAACTGCGCCAGAAGCTGTACCGCGCCTACGTCACCCGCGCTTCCGACCAAGCGGCGCCAGATGGCTTGAAACTG
Source organism: Rhodoferax sp. (assembly GCA_031416395.1). Lineage (GTDB taxonomy): Bacteria > Pseudomonadota > Gammaproteobacteria > Burkholderiales > Burkholderiaceae_C > JANYCG01. Next base: position 9,578 of record JANOTO010000249.1, read on the forward strand.
GACAACACGGCGTTGATTCAGGAGATCTTGACGCTGCGCCTTGAAGAAGCCAAGCTCTTGGGTTTTGCCAATTTTGGCGAGCTGTCCCTCGTGCCAAAAATGGCGAAATCACCCGCTGAAGTCGTGAAGTTTTTGCGCGATCTGGCGGCCAAAGCCAAACCGTATGCCAAGCAGGATTTGGCAGACCTTACCGAGTTTGCTGAGAAGCACCTGAACATGCCCGCCCTGCAATATTGGGACCTGCCCTTTGCAGGCGAAAAGCTCAAAGAAGCGCGCTACGCCTTCAGCGAACAGGAAGTCAAGCAGTATTTCACGGCCCCAAAAGTACTGGCAGGCTTGTTCAAAATCATCGAGACGCTGTTTGACGTGGCGATTCGCCCCGACACCGCGCCGGTGTGGAACCCCGGCGTGTCGTTCTACCGCTTGGAGCGCACCGCCAAAGCGGCGGATGGCACGATGTCCACCGCGTTGATTGGCCAGTTTTACCTTGACCCGAGTGCCCGCAACGGCAAGCGCGGCGGTGCCTGGATGGACGATGTGCGCAATCGCTGGCTGCGCCCCGATACCGCTGCTTTGCAAACGCCCGTCGCGCACCTGGTCTGCAATTTTGCCGATGGCGTGGAAGAAAACGGCATCAAAAAACCTGCGCTGTTGACGCATGATGACGTGATCACCCTGTTCCACGAGTTCGGCCATGGTTTGCAGCACATGCTGACCCAGGTCAACGAGCGCGATGTGTCGGGCATCAGCGGCGTCGAGTGGGACGCGGTGGAGCTGCCCAGCCAGTTCATGGAGAACTTCTGCTGGGAGTGGGATGTGCTCAAACACATGACCTCGCACGTGGACACGGGTGCTCCGCTGCCGCGCGAGCTGTTCGACAAGATGCTGGCCGCCAAAAACTTCCAGACGGGCATGCAGACGCTGCGACAAGTCGAGTTTTCGTTGTTTGACATGCTCCTGCATTCAGAGCACAACGCGACCGACCCATTTTTGCCCTTGCTGGCCAAAGTGCGTGCCGAGGTGGCTGTGGTCACGCACCCCGAATGGAGCCGACCCATGCACACCTTCAGCCACATCTTTGCGGGCGGCTATGCAGCGGGCTACTACAGCTACAAGTGGGCCGAGGTGCTCAGCGCTGATGCCTACGCTGCGTTTGAAGAAACGGCGGGTAACAACGGCTTGCCAAACCCGCAAACCGGGCGAAAATACCGCGAAACCATTCTGGAATCGGGCGGTAGCCGCCCCGCGATGGAGTCGTTCAAGGCGTTTCGGGGGCGCGAGCCTACGCTGGATGCGCTCTTGCGGCACCAGGGAATGGCTGGAGAGTGAAGGAAATTTTGACTGAAATAACCGGAGGTGATCTGAACATGAATGTCCGCCCAATTTCTTCTCTGAACTCGGTCGCAACCGTAGCTCTCTTAAAGCTGACCGTCATTGCAGCCACTGCACTAGCGTTGCACAGCGCCCATGGGCAAACTGTCTACCGCATCGTAGGCGCGGATGGCAAAGTCACGTTTTCAGACAAACCGCCCGTTACGCGGGATGACAAAACCACCGCCACCGGTCGCGGCGGCAAGTCGCTTGACATTGGCAGCGCGCCGCTGCCCTATGAACTCAGCCAAGTGGTGGGCCGCTTTCCCGTCACGCTGTACACCTCAACCAACTGCGCACCTTGTGGCTCCGGGCGCACCTTGCTGACCAGCCGGGGCATCCCGTTCAGCGAGCGTACCGTCACCACCAATGAGGACGTGGAAGCGCTAACGCGTATCAGCGGTGAGGGCAGCTTGCCATTTCTGACGATTGGCGGCCAGAAGATCAAGGGTTATTCCGACGCGGAATGGACGCAATACCTCGATGTGGCGGGCTATCCGTCCAGCTCCAAACTGCCCGCCAACTACCGCAGCCCTGCTGCCTCGCCGCTGGTCGCCGTTCAAAAACCCGAAGTCGTAACCCCGCCCGCGCGCACAGCCGCTGCACCGGCTGCACCTGCACCCGCGCCAGAGAACACTGGCCCCAATCCAGCGGGTATTCGCTTCTGAAATTAACCTGAGAGTTAATTTTTATCGAAAATCGTCAATAAATATCGATTTTCATAACAAAATATGGCCCTGGCTCTCGGATAACACGCTTAGATAGCTATATTTATTATAGCAAACTGTCACCCGAACGTGATTCAAATCGCAGAGTCTGTACGCCCTGCGGCGTTCCCAGCAAGCACACTTGCGCGCGCTGATGGGCAAAGACACCCACCGTCACCACACCGGGCCACTGGCTCACCATCGACTCAAACGCCAGCGGTTCACTGATCTGCAAACCGGTCACATCCAGAATTTGCTGACCGTTGTCCGTCAGCAGGGGTTTGCCGTCTTTCAAGCGCAGCGCAGCCTGTACTTCGTTGACCGAACCCAGTGCCGCAAACTGGCGAATCAACCGAGCGCTCGCCATGGGAATCACCTCCACGGGTAACGGGAATTTGCCCAGCGTTTGCACTTGCTTGGACGCATCGGCAATGCACACAAACAAGCGCGATTGCGCCGCGACGATCTTCTCGCGCGTCAGCGCAGCGCCACCACCTTTGATCATGTAGCCGCGCGTGTCAATCTCATCCGCGCCGTCGATGTAAACCGCCAGCTCCCCGACGTCATTGGCTTCAAACACCTCAATGCCCAAAGCCTTGAGCCGCACCGTGCTGGCCTCGGAGCTGGACACCGCGCCCTTGATCTGGTTTTTGATGGTGCCCAGCGCATCGATGAATTTGTTGACGGTTGAGCCTGTGCCTACGCCCACAATTTCGCCTTGGACCACGTATTGAAGGGCGGCCATGCCCACCTGAGTTTTAAGTTCGTCTTGCGTCATTTGCGACAATCTGTTGAATAACTTTAATTATCCGATGTCGCTCGTCCCATACTCCCTCGCCCGCCGCGCTTTATTTGCACTCGATCCCGAAGTCGCCCACGAACTCACCCTGCACAGCCTGGCCAAAATCCAGCGCACGCCGCTCGAATGGGCCTACTGCAACGCCCGTGTGGACGATCCCGTAACCCTGGCGGGTCTCGCCTTCCCCAACCGAGTCGGCCTGGCCGCCGGCCTCGACAAAAACGCCCGCTGCATCGATGGCCTGGCGGCGATGGGGTTTGGCTTTATCGAGGTCGGCACCGTCACGCCGCTGGCGCAGAGCGGCAACCCCAAGCCGCGCATGTTTCGCCTGACGAAGGCGAAAGCTCTGATCAACCGCCTGGGCTTCAACAATGATGGGTTAGACGCCTTCGTCGCCAACGTCAAGCGGTCCTCCATCCGAAAGACCGCAGGCGGGCCTCTGCTCGGTTTGAACATCGGCAAAAACGCCACCACACCCATTGAACGCGCCACCGACGACTATTTAATTGGCCTCGAAGGCGTTTACCCGCATGCCGATTACGTGACGGTCAACATCTCCAGCCCCAACACAAAAAACCTGCGCTCCCTGCAAAGCGACGAAGCGCTGGACGGCCTGCTGTCCGCCATCGCAGCCAAGCGCAAAATCTTGGTTAAAACGCACGCTAAAAAAGTGCCAATCTTCGTCAAAATCGCACCGGATCTGGACGAAGCGCAAGTCAACGTCATCGCCGCCATGCTGTTGCGCCACAAAATGGACGGCGTGATCGCCACCAACACCACGCTGAGCCGCGAGGCCGTCAAAGGCCTGCCCCACTGCGACGAGGCGGGTGGCCTGAGCGGCGCGCCCGTGCTGGCGGCGAGCAACCGCGTCATCAGCCAGTTGCGCACGGCCCTGGGCAAAAATTTCCCCATCATCGGTGTGGGCGGCATCTTGAGCGCGGCCGATGCAGTGTGCAAAATCGAGGCCGGGGCGGATGTCGTCCAGATCTACACCGGCTTGATTTACAAGGGGCCAGACTTGGTGCGCGACGCGGCGACGCTGATCAAAAAGGCTATGAGCGGAAAAAACGCGTCATAGCGTCATGTCATAGGGTCACGTCATAGCGTCAAGTTAAAGCGCGCGGGGATCAACCTTCAGCAGCATCTCCACCATGGATCGCAGATGCTGGCGCAACGCGGCGGCGCCATCGGTCAATGCCAAGCTCATCTCGTCCATGTACAGCTTGCGGTTGATTTCGACTTGAATGCTGTGTCGTTGCAGGGCTGGGTTGCTGTAGCGGCGCACCAGCTCCACGCCTTTGTACGGATGGTTGTAAGACACGCTGTAGCCTAAGCCGAGCAAGTGATCGCAAATCAGCTTGACCAGCGAGCTGCTGGCCGTGCTGCTGTCGCGGTCGCCAATGACAAAGTCCGCATGCGCTTCGCCGGGGAACTCGGTGGAATGGCTGGAGGCGATGGCAGGCATCGAATGGCAGTTGAGGTGAATGCTGTAGCCGTGGCGTGCATGCGCCGCATCAATCGCCTGCGCCACCGCTGCGTGGTACGGCTGCCAGCAGTTGGCAATGCGCGCACGCACCTCGGCCACCGACAGCGCGCGCCGATAAATTGGCAATCCGTCATCAGTGGTGCGCCAGATCAGCCCCTTGCCCAGCCGCAGTTTTTTCAGCGCGCCAAATTCGGTGGTCACCGCGTCTGGCCAGGGCTCGTCAAACAACGAAACATCGATATCCGCCGTACTGCGATTGGTATCCAGATAGCTGCGCGGAAACAACGCCTCAACCCAGGCCACGCCCAGGCTTGGTGCAAAGTCGTAAAGCTTCTCGACGTGGGTGTCTTCAGCGCGGCGTAGCACGGCCAAATCACTGGCGTAGCCAAAATCGTTAGGGTAATTCACGCCGCTGTGGGGCGAATCCAGCACCAGGGGCATCGTACCGGGCACGCATCGCAACGCGGGGGGTTGAAGGGGTGATCTCATGCTTCTATTGTGATTCAGGCCTGCGCAGTCTTGCATGCTACCGTCCATCGAAAGCCCACCACCCGTTCTGAGGTAAATTCCGGCGATGACCCACCCCTCGGTTTCCGCGCTCGTCTCACCGCTTTTTCATGCCAAAGATGCGCAAGCCCAGTTGGCCGGAATTCTGTCATCTGCTATGGACGCCATCGTCACGCTGGATGAGCAGCACCGCATCGTGCTTTACAACCTTGCTGCCGAGAAAATATTTGGCTGGCCTGCCGCAGAAATGATGGGCAAGGGCCTCGATCAACTGATGCCCGAGCGGTTTCGCACCGCGCACGGTTCACATCTGCTTCAGTTTGGAACAACCGGCAGCACCTCGCGGCGCATGGGGGACACGACGGTGCTTTACGGCCTGCGCGCCAGCGGTGAAGAGTTCCCCATCGAGGCCTCCATTTCCCAGTTGGATACGCCCCATGGTAAGTTGCTGACCGTCATCCTGCGCGATGTCAGCGAGCGTGTGCGCGCGAAGGCGGAGTTTGATGCCTTCGCCAGCGAAGCCCACGCCATCCTGGAGCGCGAGAAATCCCGCATCGCACGGGAGCTGCATGACGACCTGGCCCAGTCGCTCACCGCGCTCAAGATGGACATCAACTGGGTGCGTGACCGGCACCAAGGCGGCAGCACAGAGGTGTCTGCCAAGCTGGATGAAATGCTGACCCTGATGGATGCAACCGTCGCCGCCACCCGGCGCATCGCGGCTGATCTGCGCCCACTGTTACTGGATGATTTGGGCCTGATTCCCGCCATCGAGTGGCTGGTGCAAAACTTCACGCAGCGCAGCGGGGTACCCTGCAAGCTGGTAGCAGATGAGAATGTGGATTTGGCGGAACCCTATGCCACTGCCGCGTTTCGCATCGTGCAGGAGGCGCTGGCCAACGTCGCCAAGCATGCCCAGGCGACTCAGGTGGAGGTGCAGATCGAGTACACGCACGACGCGCTGCGGCTGAACGTTCAGGACGATGGCTCCGGTTTTTTTGAAGACGCACCGCGCAAACCAAATTCTCTGGGCTTGATGGGCCTGCGCGAGCGGGCACACTTGCTCAAGGGCTTCGTGAAGATCACCAGCGCACCGGGTGCCGGAACGCGGGTTGAGGTGAGGGTTCCGGTGCGCCCAGAAAAATGACCTGCTGTTGACGTGGGTCAAGCCGCTTGAGTACGGCGCGCTTTAAGCTGGAGGAACCCGAAAACTCAAGGAGCGGCTCCATGAACACATCTATCTCCCAACTGCTGCTGCACTTCGATGCGTCAGCGCAAGCCGTCCAGCGCCTGGAGACAGCCTGCCGACTCGCCCAACAACATGGTTCAGCGTTGACGGCACTTTACGCCGCCACCCCGCACTACGTGGAACTGCCCTTTGCACCCGAGATCGGGCCCGGCATTGTGGCCATTCAGCGTCAGGCGGATCAGCAACACCTGGCACAAGCACGGGCCGCGTTCGATCAGTCCCAGGCATCACCACAAGGCTCGGCGGGGGTTCGCGCGGCGTGGGCTGAGGTTCATGACGATCCGATCCTGTCCACGTTTGCGCGGCAGGCCCTGTTTGCGGACCTGCTGGTGATGGGCCAGCATGACCCCTCCAACGCGCAGATGGGCCAACTGCCCGCTGACTTTGTTCAAAGCGTGATCATGATGAGTGGCAAGCCCGCCCTGGTTTTGCCGTACATCGGCGCACCTAAGGTCTTGGGCGACACCGTGCTGATCGCTTGGAAACCCAGCCGCGAGGCGGCCCGCGCCGTGGCGGCGTCGCTGCCGATACTGCAAAGCGCAAGAGCGGTGCACGTGGTGAGTTGGGGTGGAGAGGAATCGTCGGTCAGCGGTGATCGGATGGACTTGACAACCTACCTGAAGCTGCGCGGCGTCCAAACCACATGGCACAAGCAGGGACCAGCACCCAAAGATCTGGGCGAAATGCTGCTCTCGTTCGCATTCGACGTTCAGGCGGACCTGCTCGTGATGGGTTGCTACGGCCACAGCCGGGCCCGAGAGTGGGCACTCGGTGGTGTTACGCGCACTATTCTCAACTCGATGACGCTACCGGTTCTGATGGCGCACTGAGCTGTTGGCTGCGCCACGCGTCAAATGATCTGCGCAAAGCGGGCACGGCTGTAGTCATTTTGCAGATGACGGTCAAACACCATCGCAACCCGCGGTAGTGCCAGTAAACCGCTGGCGGTCAGACAAATGCCCGTCTCATTCAGCATGATCAGATCCTGTTCGGCCAGGCTCTGTAAAGCAGCCATCTCCACTGCAAAATAGCTTGGGAAATCCAATAAGTAGGACAACTCAATCGACTCAAAACTAAGCTGGCCCTGGCACATCAGCGCCATGATGACCGCACGGCGCAGCAAGTCATCCCGGGTGAGGGTAAGGCCGCGGACCACTGGGAATTGACCTTGATCCAGCCGGTCGCAGTAGTCGGCAACGGATCGGGTGTTGTGACTGTAGGTCGCGCCAATGCGACCCAGCGCCGACACGCCCAGGCCGATCAAGTCGCCTTCGGGCTGGCTGCTGTAGCCGTTCCAACTGCGGGACAGCCGCCCCTGGCGCTTGGCAACGGCAAGCGGGTCGGTTGGAAGGGCGAAGTCATCCATGCCCATGTAGACGTAACCAGCTCGGATGAGTGACTGCGTTGCGTCGGACAGCATTGCGTGCCGCGTCGCTGCCGGGGGCACCTCGGCGCTGACGATGTGCCGTTGCGGCCGGAATCGCAAAGGTGAATGATCGTAGGCATACATGGCGATGCGGTCGGGTCGCAACTCAGTCACCATCGCCACGGTGTGGCTGAACGATTCCAGCGACTGTCGGGGCAAGCCGCAGATCAGGTCAACACCGACGGAGGTAAAACCACTGCGCCGGGCCGCGCTGACCACTGCTTGAACTTGCTCGGCACTCTGAACACGATGCACTGCTTTCTGAACCGCCTCATCAAAATCCTGCAAACCAAAACTGACGCGGTTGAACCCGAGGTCAGCCAGTCTGCTAATTCGTGTGGCATCGACCGTGCGTGGATCCACTGCAATCGAGCAGTCACCGCCCGTTGCCAGTCTGAAGCTGCGCCGCAGCATGCCCATCAGCACCCTCAGTTCGTCATCGCTCAGGTAAGTCGGCGTTCCGCCGCCCAAATGCAGTTGCGACACCGCCTGATCAGACCCAATTTCAGCCCGGTGCAGCTCGACCTCGCGCTCAAGATACTGTAGATAGGACGCGGCACGCTGATGCTGACCGGTAATGACTTTGTTGCACTTGCAGAAATAGCACAGCGACTCACAAAATGGGATGTGAACATACAAGGCCAGTGGTTGCACTTGGGCAGTAACGGGATGTTGGCGCTGCCGTAGCGCCTGGGCGTAGTCTTGGCCGCTGAATGCTTCTACAAACCGATCTGCCGTCGGATACGAGGCGTAGCTCGGCGCCGGTCGATCATGGTGTTGCAGCAGGTGGGCTGCTTCAAATTGAACAGAGGCGGTGTCCATCAGCAGAGGCGAGAAGTTGGCAAGCTGGGCAGTTGCGGCATGGCATCAGGTTACGCTTCGGGAAGCACATGCTGCTTGACCTGGATCAAGTCCGGTGTGCAAACGGCGCGATACGCTCACCTCCTCAACTCTTAAAGGATGCTGCCATGTTCAAACGTATTCTTGTCGCCACGGACGGCTCCAGCCTGTCCAAAAAAGCTGTCGGCTACGCCATTTCACTGGCGGAGCAGTCTGATGCACAGCTGGTCGGGCTGACCGTGGTGGCACGCTACCCGACCAGTTACTTCGAAGGCGGTATCGCCTTGGCGCCGAGCGAAGTCGCCCGAATCGAGGCCCAGTGGATGGAAAGCGGGCAGAGCATGGTCGATGCCGTCAACACCCAGGCTGCGAGGAAGGGGGTCAAGGCCAAGCTGGTGGTCTCAAAATCAGACCTGATTGCCGAGGCCATCATCGCCGCCGCCAAGAAGCACAAGTGCGACTTGATTGTGATGGCCTCGCACGGACGCAAGGGCCTCAAGAGATTGCTGCTGGGCAGCGAAACCCAGCATGTGTTGACCCATTCGACCATCCCCGTGCTGGTTTTGAGGTAGGCTCAGCGGCCATCACTCATTTCAGGATCAACCATGAAAATACTCCTTGCCGTAGACGGCAGCGCCTACACCAAAAAGATGCTGGCGTACCTGGCCACGCATGACAGCCTGTTCGCCGTCGGCAACGATTACACCGTGTTCACCGTATGCCCCGCCCTGCCCCCGCGCGCCGTCGCCGTGGCAGGCCGGGAGTTGGTTGACAACTATCAAAGAGAGGAATCTGAAAAAGTGCTGGCCCCTGTCACCAAGTTCCTGGTGCGTCACGGGATTGATGCCAAGAGCAGTTGGAAGACTGGGCCCGTAGGCACCACCATCGCCAAGTACGCGGCTGGCGGTAAATTTGACCTGGTCATGATGGGCTCGCACGGCCATGGCGCGCTGATAAACATGGTGATGGGCTCCGTCGCCACCCAGGTGCTGGCACAGTGCGAGGTGCCTGTGTTGATAGTGCGTTGAGATGCAGGCGGGCTAAAATTGCGCTGTCCCATGAAGGCGCTGCAGGTCGCGTGTTCAGCGCAATGATCC
>JANOTO010000250.1:0-3592 GCA_031416395.1 Rhodoferax sp.
CTTTGCCCCGCGTCAATCATATTTGAACGCCCGAGTTGCCGACCATGCACTTGCGGCTGCGGCCACCCCTTCGAATTTCTAAAGATCTCCATGACCGACACTGTTGAAAAAACTGCTGAAAAAGCCGAATACCGCAGCACCCTGAACCTGCCCGATACACCCTTCCCCATGCGCGGTGACCTGCCCAAGCGCGAGCCGGGTTGGGTGAAGGAGTGGGACGAAAAAGGCATCTACAAAAAGCTACGTGATGCGCGTGTCAACGCACCCAAGTTCATCCTGCATGACGGCCCACCGTACGCCAACGGGCAATTGCACGTCGGCCACGCTGCCAACAAAATTCTGAAGGACATGATCGTCAAGGCGCGCCAGCTCAAAGGCATGGACGCGCAGTACATCCCCGGCTGGGATTGCCACGGTTTGCCAATTGAAAACGCCATCGAGAAACTTCACGGTCGAAACCTCAGCCGTGACGAAGTGCAGTCCAAAAGCCGCGCGTTCGCCACTGAGCAAATCGCCCAGCAGATGACCGACTTCAAACGCGTCGGCGTGCTCGGCCAGTGGGACAAGCCCTACCGCACGATGGACTTTGCCACTGAGGCGAATGAACTGCGCGCGCTGAAACGTGTGGTGGAGCGTGGCTTTGTGTACCGTGGCCTCAAGCCCACCTACTGGTGCTTTGATTGCGGCTCGTCCTTAGCCGAATTCGAGATTGAATACGCCGACAAAAAATCGCAGACGCTGGACGTAGGCTTCTTGTGCGCGGAACCCGATAAGTTGGCCGCTGCGTTCGGATTGCCCAAGTTGGAAAAAGACGCCTTCGCCGTCATCTGGACAACGACCGCCTGGACCATCCCAGCCAACCAGGCACTGAACCTCAACCCCGAGTTGACCTACGCCCTGGTGGACACGCCGCGTGGCCTCTTGGTGCTGGCCGAGTCGCTGGTGGACGCATGCCTCGCGCGCTACCAGCTCACCGGCACAGTGCTGGCCACCTGCGCGGGCGCTGCGCTTAACCTAATCAACTTCAAGCACCCGCTAGCCCATGTGCACGCAGGCTACGACCGCGCAAGCCCCGTGTACCTGGCCGACTACGCCACCGCAGACGACGGCACGGGCGTGGTGCATTCATCCCCCGCTTATGGCGTGGAAGACTTCAACTCCTGCATTAAGAACGGCATGACCTACGACGAGGTGCTGAACCCCGTGCAAGGCAACGGCGTTTACGCGCCCGATTTACCACTGTTTGGTGGCCAGTTCATCTGGAAGGCCACGCCCGTGGTGATCGAGGCGCTAAGGGATGCGGGACGTTTGTTTGCGACTCAAAACATCGAGCACAGCTACCCGCATTGCTGGCGGCACAAAACGCCGGTGATCTACCGCGCATCCGCCCAGTGGTTTGTTCGCATGGACGAAGGTGTGGGTGTTTTCACCACCGACAAAGCGCCAATGACGTTGCGCCAAACCGCGCTGGCCGCGATTGAATCTACCCAGTTCTACCCCGAGAACGGCCGCGCCCGTTTGCGCGACATGATCGCGGGCCGACCCGACTGGTGTATCAGCCGCCAGCGCAACTGGGGCGTGAACATTCCGTTCTTCATGCACAAGGCCACGGGCGAGTTGCACCCGCGCACGCTGGAGATCATCGACCAGGCCGCTGCGATTGTGGAGAAAGGCGGCGTCGAGGCCTGGAGCAAATTGAGCGCGACCGATGTGTTGGGGTCAGAGGGGGCTGACTACGACAAAAGCACCGACATTCTGGAAGTATGGTTTGACTCGGGCACCACGCACTTCACCGTACTCAAAGGCAGCCACGGTGACAAGGATGCGCAGGGCAAATACCTCCACGCCCATAACGAAGGCCCCGAGGCAGATTTGTATTTGGAGGGCCACGACCAACACCGTGGCTGGTTCCACTCCTCGCTGTTGACCAGCGCCGCGATGAATGGCCGCGCGCCGTATCGCGGCCTGCTAACCCACGGCTTCACCGTGGATGGGCAAGGCCGCAAGATGAGCAAGAGCTTGGGCAACTACATGCCGCTGGCCGATTCGGCGCAAAAATACGGTGGCGAAATTCTGCGCCTGTGGTGCGCTGCCACCGACTACTCGGGCGACCTGGGGATCGACGACAAAATCCTCGCCCGCGTGGTGGACACCTACCGGCGCATCCGCAACACGCTCAAATTTTTGATGGCCAATATCAGCGACTTTGATGCTGCGAAAGACGCGGTGCCGATGGATCAGATGCTGGAGATCGACCGCTATGCCGTCGCCCGTGCCGCTCAGTTGCAAACCGAAATCCTGGCGCACTACGAGGTGTACGAATTTCACCCGGTGGTGACGAAATTGCAGTTGTATTGCAGCGAAGACCTGGGCGGCTTTTACCTTGATGTGTTGAAGGATCGCCTGTACACCACTGCGGCTAAATCGTTGGCACGGCGCAGTGCGCAAACTGCGCTGCACACGATCACGCACGCCATGTTGCGCTGGATGGCTCCGTTTTTGAGCTTCACGGCAGAAGAAGCGTGGAAGCTAATTGGCAGCACCCAGAGCATTTACACAGAAACCTACTCAAAACTGGCGGTGCCCGGCGAGGCATTGCTCGCCAAGTGGAGCCGCATCCGCGAGATTCGCGATATCGCGAACAAGGAGATTGAAAGCCTGCGCGCCGATGGCAAAGTGGGTTCGTCTTTGCAGGCCAACGTGCAGCTTACGGTCAATCCGCAAGACCATGCGCTGTTGGCCAGCCTAGGGGATGATTTGAAGTTTGTCTTCATCACATCCGCTATTACTCTAATAGCTGGTAGTGAAATGAATGCGAGAGCTAGCGCATCAAAAGATCAAAAATGCGAGCGTTGCTGGCACTATATACCCGATTTGGGTATAAACCCAGCTTATCCCACGATCTGTGGCCGCTGCGACAGCAACCTGCACGGCGCAGGCGAAGTCAGGACATTTGCGTAATGGCCAAATTCAGTCAAACCTCCTCGGGCAGCATGCTCACCTGGCTGGGCCTGTCGCTCATCATTTTGCTGGCCGACCAGTTCACCAAAGTGCTGATCGTTGGCAACTACGCCTTGGGCGACAGCACGTATGTGACGAACTTTTTCAACGTGGTTCGCGCGCACAACACAGGCGCGGCGTTTTCGTTTTTGGCCGGTGCGGGCGGCTGGCAGCGCTGGTTCTTCACCGGCATTGGCGTGGTGGCGGCGATCTTCATGGTGTGGATGCTCAAATCTCACCCCGGGCAAAAGCTGTTCTCTTTCGCCATCTCGCTCATTTTGGGCGGCGCGATTGGCAATGTGATTGACCGGCTGTGGCACGGCTACGTGGTGGACTTTTTGGACTTCCACTGGAAGACGATGCACTTCCCGGCCTTTAACGTGGCCGATGCCGCCATCAGCGTCGGTGCGGTTTGCCTTATCCTTGATGAACTGCTGCGCGTGCGTCGCGCCAAGTCCTAAAAAGATTCCGAAACTGTTGAATTGACCCACCTACTCAATCTGCTGGCTGCCATCGCCCTCCTGGTGTGGGGCACGCACCTCGTGCGCACGGGCATTCTGCGCGTGCTCGGGGCTAATCTGCGCAACGTATT
>JANOTO010000251.1:0-4105 GCA_031416395.1 Rhodoferax sp.
GCCAATGTGGCGAAGGCGGTGACGATCAGGCTGACGGGCGAGGTCACCTTCTTGTCGTCCCCTTCCTCTTTCCATTGGGTGCGCATCGACAGCGAATCTTTACCTACCGGGATCGATATGCCCAACGCGGGGCACAACTCCAGCCCAACAGCTTTCACGGTCGCAAACAGCGCCGCGTCCTCACCTGGCTCGCCACACGCGGCCATCCAGTTGGCGGACAGTTTGACGCGATCCAGCTCAATCGGCGCCGCCAGCAGGTTGGTAATGGCCTCGGCCACCGCCATACGTCCCGACGCGGGCGCGTTGATGCTGGCCAGCGGTGTGCGCTCGCCAAGGCTCATGGCCTCGCCGGCGAAGCCTTTGAAGTCAGCCAGCGTGACAGCGCAATCAGCCACCGGCACCTGCCACGGGCCGACCATCTGGTCACGGTGGCTCAAACCGCCCACAGTGCGGTCGCCAATGGTGATCAGGAAGCGCTTGGACGCAACCGTGGGGTGCGCCAGCACGTCGATGCACGCCTTTTGCAGATCGACACCTGTGAGGTTGACAGGCTTGAACTGGCGTGTGACGGTTATCACGTCGCGGTGCATTTTGGGCGGCTTGCCCAAGAGCACGTTCATCGGCATCTGGACGGGTGCGTTGGCATCGTCTGTGCCATCCGCCAGCACGAGTTGACGCGCCTCAGTGGCCACGCCCACCACCGCAAACGGGCAGCGCTCGCGTTCACACAAGGCTTTGAACAATTCCAGCGACTCGGGCGCAATGGCCAGCACATACCGCTCCTGGCTCTCATTGCACCAGATTTCTTTCGGGGCCAGGCCCGACTCTTCCAGCGGCACCGCGCGCAAGTCGAACCGTGCGCCACGGCCTGCGTCGTTAGTCAGCTCGGGGAAGGCGTTGCTCAAGCCGCCTGCGCCCACGTCATGAATCGCGAGGATGGGATTCTCCGCTTGGAGATTCCAGCAATGGTTGATCACCTCTTGCGCGCGCCGCTCAATCTCCGGGTTGCCGCGCTGCACCGAGTCAAAGTCAAGCTGCGCCGCGTTCGCACCCGTCGCCATCGAGCTTGCGGCGCTGCCGCCCATGCCGATGCGCATGCCGGGGCCACCGAGCTGGATCAACAGGCTGCCTGCAGGGAACTCGATTTTTTTGGTTTGCGTTTCGTCGATCACACCCAAGCCGCCCGCGATCATGATCGGCTTGTGGTAGCCGCGCTGCTCGCGTACCTCGCCTGCGGACGTGGTGTGCGTGATCGTCTGCTCGTACTCGCGGAAGTAGCCCAGCAAATTCGGCCTGCCGAACTCGTTGTTGAACGCCGCGCCGCCCAAAGGGCCTTCAAGCATGATTTGCAGCGGGCTGGCGATGTGCTCGGGCTTGCCGTATTCCGTTGATAAATTAATTGGAATCTGACCCCAATTAATTTTGGACACCGTAAACCCCGTCAACCCTGCCTTTGGCTTAGAGCCCCGCCCAGTTGCCCCCTCATCGCGAATCTCACCGCCTGCACCGGTTGACGCGCCGGGGAATGGTGAGATCGCCGTTGGGTGGTTGTGCGTTTCGACTTTCATCAAAACGTGATTCACTGCGCTGTATTTTTGATAGCTTGATGCTGACTTGGCGACAAACCGCTCGACTTGCGAGCCTTCCATCACCGAGGCGTTGTCGGAATACGCCACCAGCATGTGCTGCGGGTTCTGCTGGTGCGTATGGCGGATCATGTCGAACAGGCTGTGACTTTGCGCCGCGCCGTCAATGGTGAACTGCGCGTTGAAAATCTTGTGGCGGCAGTGCTCGCTGTTGGCTTGCGCGAACATCATCAGCTCGACATCGGTTGGGTTGCGCTTCAACTGCGTGAAGGCTTGCGCAAGGTAGTCGATTTCGTCTTGGGCCAAGGCCAGACCGAACTCGCGATTAGCCGCTTCCAACGCCGCTTTTCCATCTTTGAGCACGTTCACATGCGCCATCGGTGCCGCTTGCACTTCGTTGAACAGACCCAAGGCGGATGCACGATCCAACATGGCGCTCTCGGTCATGCGGTCGTGCAGGAGGGCTGCCGCCCGCGTCAACTGATCAGCAGTGAGCACCGCTTTGCCCAGTAGCGGCTGTTTCACGGTCAGCCGGTATTCGACGAAGCGCTCCACCCGCCGAATGTTCAAGCCGCAGTTGTGCGCGATGTCAGTGGCCTTGGAGGCCCAGGGCGAGACGGTGCCAAAACGCGGAGTGACGACGATCAACGGGTCTTGACTTATCGGCTCTTGAGCTTGATGAGGCTCTCCGTACATGAGCAACGCCGTCAATTGGGCTTTGAGCGCAGTGCCTGGCATCGCATCCGACGCAACTAGGTGCACGTAGCGCGCGCTGACGCTTGAGATTCGCTCATGAATCGCCTGCAAACGGGGTAGCAGGTGCAAAGCGCGAAAGCGGCTGAGGGCACTTGCGCCCTCGAATTGGGTGATGTGCAGAGTCACTGGATAGGCGCAGGGTGAGCGGGAGTTTGGGAAACGAGGAAGGCGGGAAAGACCAAGGTCGATTTTAGCTGGGCTACCCAGGGTTCCCGCCCTCTGGGATAATTACTCCCATGACGATTACCTACAAAGACGCCGACGGTGTGGCCGGCATGCGCATCGCAGGCAAGCTGGCCTCTGAAGTGCTCGATTTTTTGACCCCGCACGTGCAACCCGGCATCACCACCAATGCGCTGGACAAGCTCGCCTTTGACTTCATCACCGGGGTGCAAGGCGGCATACCCGCGCCGCTGAACTACCGGGGCAGCGGCAATATCCCCTACCCCAAGTCAATCTGCACGTCGGTCAACAACCAAGTGTGCCACGGCATCCCCAGCGACAAACAGCTTAAAAAGGGCGACATCGTCAACATTGACGTGACCGTCATCAAAGACGGCTGGCACGGCGACACCAGCCGCATGTTCATCGTGGGCGACAGCTCAATTGCCGCCAAACGCCTTTGCAGCATTACGTTTGAGGCGATGTGGCACGGCATCAAGATGGTCAAACCCGGCGCTCGCCTAGGAGACATTGGCTGGGCGATTCAAAAATTCGCCGAAAGCCAGGGCTTCAGCGTGGTGCGCGAGTTTTGTGGGCACGGCATTGGCCAGGTGTTCCACGAAGAGCCCCAGGTGCTGCACTACGGCAAACCCGGCACGCTGGAAGAACTCAAAGTCGGCATGACTTTCACGATTGAGCCGATGATCAACGCGGGCCGCAAAGACATCAAAGACGGCCCCGAAAAAGATGGCTGGACGATCGTCACCAAAGACCATTCCCTGTCTGCCCAATGGGAGCACACCGTGCTGGTAACGCCAACCGGCTTCGAGGTGTTGACGCTGTCAGCTGGCAGCCCCGCTACACCCGCCTTTGTCCCACAGCAGCTCGTGCGCTCCGAACCGACTCCCGTGCCCGCCTAAGCTGGCTTGATCATGACCTCCGAAGTGCTTCGCGCGCAGTACCGTGCCCGCAAGGCTGAGTTGATGTCGTCCATCGCTGCCGGTGGCGCATCCACACGCGGTGTGCGCCAGGCACTGACCAGCCTCTCCGCATTAGCCGATGAAAGCCTGCGTAACATCTGGCAAATCTGCGGCTTTGGTGGCCAGATCGCGCTCATTGCTGCTGGCGGATTCGGCCGGGCCGAGCTGTTCCCGTACTCTGACCTGGACGTGCTGGTACTGCTGCCCGATGGTCTGTCGCCGGACGCTGACCCGGTCTTGAAAAACCAGATTGAAACCTTCGTAAGCCAATGCTGGGACGCGGGGCTTGAGATCGGCTCCAGCGTGCGCACGGTGGCCGAATGCTTGGCGGAATCTGCCAAAGACGTGACCGTTCAAACCGCCTTGCTGGAAGCCCGCCTGATCGTCGGCAATGCCAAAACCTTCGCCGAGTTTCAAAAGAAATTCAAAGCTGCGATGGAGCCTCAGGCGTTTTTCGTCGCCAAGACTTTGGAGCTGCGCCAGCGCCACAACACGTTTGAAAACACGCCCTACTCGCTGGAGCCCAACTGCAAAGAGTCGCCTGGGGGTTTGCGCGATCTGCAAGTGATCTTGTGGGTGGCCCAAGCGGCGGGCTTGGGCAAAAGCTGGGACGAGCTGGCC
>JANOTO010000252.1:0-6444 GCA_031416395.1 Rhodoferax sp.
CAAACCCTATTTCACTTTTGAAGACCTGGAGACCCGCCAGCGCTTTAACGCCGACCCACGCCAGTTTTTGGCCTTGCTGCCCCAGGGTGCAGTGCTGGATGAAGTGCAAAATTCTCCTGAGCTTTTCTCCTACTTGCAAGGTGTGGTGGACGAGCGCGGGCGTATGGGCGAATTTGTGTTGACCGGGTCGCAGCAGTTTGGTTTGCTTGACAAGATCACGCAGTCCCTCGCCGGGCGTGTGGGTTTGATTCAGCTATTGCCACTCTCTAACGCGGAGCTTCGTCACGCAGGCTTGCAGCGCAAAACGATGCAGGAGGCGGTTTGGGCGGGCGGCTACCCGGCGCTGTTTGACCGTCGGCGTCGCATTGGCAACCCAGGGCAGTGGCTGAGTGCTTACACCACCACCTACATTGAGCGTGATGTGCGTCAGGTGCTGGGTGTTGTGAATCTGTCCCTTTTCCGCCGCTTCGTGCTGATGTGTGCAGCCCGCAGCGGGCAATTGCTGAACCTGTCTGCGCTGGCCGCTGACTGCGGCATCAGCCACACCACCGCCCGAAGCTGGTTGACTGTGCTTGAAGCGAGCTACGTCGTCCATCTGTTGCAGCCGTTTCACCAAAATTTCGGCAAACGCCTGGTGAAGATGCCCAAGCTGTATTTTCTAGACACGGGCCTGCTATGCCATCTGCTGCGCATTGACAGCGCATTGACACTGGCCACGCACGCGATGCGAGGTGCAGTGTTTGAGACCTGGGTCGTGTCTGAAACGCTGAAACATCGCTGGAACCGGGGGCTTGATGCTGATGTGTACTTCTGGCGTGATAACCACGGCACAGAAGTTGATTTGTTGTTTGAGCAGGGCGACAAGCTCCATGCCGTTGAGATCAAATCAGGCACCACTTTCAGCCCCGATTGGCTGCATGCTTTTGACCTGTGGAAGAAATACGCGGGCGCTGCTGCTGCCACTCCGGTTGTCGTTTATGCTGGTAACGCAAGTTTTTCCGCTTCAGGCGTGCATGTGATGAGCTGGCAGCAATTGGGGTTGATTTAGAAACGCAATAGGTAGCAGCATGGAAACCAAATGGCTTGAAGATTTTGTGTCCCTGGCTGAAACACGCAGCTTCAGCCGCTCGGCCCAATTGCGCCACGTCACGCAGCCGGCGTTCTCGCGTCGCATCCAGTCGCTGGAGGCGTGGGCGGGCACGGACTTGGTTGACCGCAGCAGCTACCCGACGCGCCTCACGCCTGCGGGCGAGACGCTGTATGCCCAGTCGCTTGAGATGCTGCAGGCCTTGCAAAGCACGCGCGCCATGCTGCGCGGGCATACGTCAGCCGGGCAAGACGTGATTGAGTTTGCGGTGCCGCACACGTTGGCGTTCACCTTCTTTCCAGCCTGGGTATCCAGCCTGCGGGAGAACTTTGGCCCGATCAAGAGCCGCCTGATTGCGCTGAATGTCCACGATGCCGTGCTGCGCATGGTGGAGGGCAGTTGCGATGTGCTGATTGCTTATCACCATCCCATGCAGCCCATTCAACTCGATTCTGAGCGCTATGAAATGGTGAGCTTGGGGCAGGAGGTGATTGCCCCTTTTGTGAAGGCCGATGCCGATGGCGCACCGCTGTTCAAGCTGCCGGGGTCCTCCAACGGCTTGCTGCCGTATTTGGGCTACGCACCGGGGGCCTACATGGGGCAAATGGTGGACTTGATCTTGAAGCAATCAACCGTGCCCATTCACTTTGACCGGGTTTACGAGACCGATATGTCCGAAGGCCTCAAGGCGATGGCGCTGGAGGGCCACGGCATCGCGTTTTTGCCGCACAGCGCGGTGAAGAAAGAGCTGAGCGCCAAGCGCCTGGTCAGCGCGGCCCCGCCCGAGTTCAAGGGCCTGGAGATCACCATGGAGGTGCGGGCCTACCGCGAAGCCCCCATGCGCAAAGACGTACCGCGTATGGGCCAGTTGGGCACCAAGAGCGTTGCCGTGCCGCAAAAACGTACCGCCCAGGCCTTGTGGGATTATTTGCTGACGCAAACTGCCTCTCATCAAGTTTGAACGTACCTTGCCTTTTGGGACAATGCGGGCATGAATTCATCTGTTACCGCTCCTTCAATCGACTCCCTCACTCTGACCCGCCCTGACGACTGGCACCTGCATGTGCGCGACGGCGAGGCGCTTTACACCGTGGTGCCCCACACCGCCGCCCAGTTTGGCCGCGCCATCATCATGCCGAATTTGAAGCCGCCCATCACCACGGCGGCGCAGGCGGTTGATTACGCAGCCCGTATCCGCAAGGCCGTACCTGCGGGCGTGCAGTTCGAGCCGCTGATGACGCTCTACCTCACCGACAACCTGCCGGCTGACGAAATCAAGCGCTCCAAAGACGCAGGCGTGGTCGCCGTCAAACTCTACCCGGCAGGCGCCACCACCAACAGCGACGCGGGCGTGACCGACATCCGCAAAACCTACAAAACCTTGGAGGCCATGCAGCGCGAGGGCTTGCTGCTCTTGGTGCATGGCGAGGTGACATCGCCTGACATTGACCTGTTTGACCGCGAAGCCGTTTTCATCGACACCCAGCTCATCCCCCTGCGGCGTGATTTCCCGGAGCTCAAAATTGTGATGGAGCACATCACGACACGCGAGGCGGCGCATTACGTGCGCGCGGCAGACGGCTTCACCGCCGCCACCCTCACCGCACATCACCTGCTTTACAACCGCAACGCCATCTTCACCGGCGGCATCCGCCCGCATTACTACTGCCTGCCGGTGCTGAAGCGCGAGACGCATCGGCTCGCCCTGGTGGAAGCGGCCACCAGCGGCTCGCCCAAATTCTTCCTCGGCACCGACAGCGCGCCCCACCCCGCGCACCTCAAAGAGCACGCCAGCGGCTGTGCCGGCTGCTACACCGCCCACGCCGCGATGGAGATGTACGCCGAGGCGTTTGACTCAGTTGGCGCACTGAGCAAGTTAGAAGGCTTCGCCAGCTTCAACGGCGCAGACTTCTACGGCCTGCCGCGCAACACGGGCCGCATCACGCTCAAGCGAGAGAGCTGGACCCCGCCTGAGAGCTTTGCGTTTGGCGAGGCGCAGTTGAAGCCGCTGCGTTCGGGAGAAGCGTTGCCTTGGAAAATGGCCTGACCGTCATCAACTGGCAAGCGCCCTGGCTGGCGGGCTATCGCGATGTGGGGAAGCGCATCGCAACTGCTTGGGAGTCTGCGGGCAGCCTGGCTGATGCGTTGACCAGCGCGTCGACCGTGCCTATCCGTTTCGCTGCGCAGTCGGTGCTACCGGCAGGAGAGCCTTACGAGCGTTACATTTTCCAAACCGGCTGTTGCCCCACGCGCGACAACTTGCATGACTTCTTCAACGGGCTGTGCTGGCTGCACTTCCCGCAGACCAAGCGGCGGCTCAACCAGCTTCAGGCGGCGCAGATTGAGGCCGATGGCATTCGCGATGTGCGTGGTGCGGTGCGCGATGCGTTGACTGTGTTTGACGAGAACGCGGCTTTTCTGCACGCGCCCGATGCGCTTTGGGAGGCGCTGGTGGCGAAGGACTGGAACAGGCTTTTCGGTGACTTAAGGCCGATGTGGCGCGAATCGCATTTGGTGCTGTTTGGCCATGCGCTGCTGGAGAAACTGGTTGCGCCAAGAAAAGGCATCACGGCCCATGTCTATCGGGTTCATCCGGCATCAACTTCCCTGGCAGATTTGGATGCCTGGGTAGTCGATGACATCAGCGCCGAGAGGCTAGCAGCCAAGCCCTTCGCGCACTTGCCAGTGCTGGGTGTGCCTGGTTGGTGGGCACAGAACGAAGCCCCGACCTTTTATGCGGATTCAACCGTATTCCGTGCGCCAAAGCCTCTGGAAAGACACGTTCAAACCCATAAATCTCATGTGCATTCACCCAAGGCGGCTTGATTTTTACCCGATTGCCCCTAACATCTGCGCCTTGGGGCCCATTGTGTCGGGCCCTACTCGAAGGAAACCATGAAACGCATTCTCTTGTTTGTTTTGACCAACGTGATGGTCGTCGCGGTGCTGGGTATCGTTGCCAGCATTTTCGGGGTCAACCGCTACCTCACGCCCAATGGCCTGAACCTCACGTCGCTCTTGGGCTTCGCACTGATCATGGGCTTTGGCGGTGCCATCATTTCGCTTCTTATCAGCAAGCCGATGGCCAAGTGGACAGCCGGTGTGCGCATCATCAACGAGCCCGCCAATGCGGATGAAAAATGGATTGTGGATACGGTCAAGAAGCTTGCCGACAAGGCTGGCATCGGTATGCCGGATGTCGGCATTTTTGAAGGCGCGCCCAACGCCTTTGCCACCGGTGCGTTCAAAAATTCGTCGCTGGTGGCCGTGTCCACCGGCTTGCTGCAAGGCATGACGCACGATGAGATTGAGGCCGTTATTGGCCATGAAATCGCGCACGTGGCCAATGGCGATATGGTCACCATGACCTTGATTCAAGGCGTGATGAACACCTTCGTCGTGTTCTTGAGCCGTGTGATTGCCTATGCGATTGACAGCTTTTTGCGCAAGGGCGATTCACAAAACTCCGGCCCCGGCATTGGCTACATGGTCACGACAGTCATCTTGGATATTGTGCTGGGCTTCGCCGCGCACATGGTGGTGGCCTGGTTCTCGCGCCACCGCGAGTTCCGCGCCGATGCCGGTGCCACTCAGTTGTTGGGCCGCAAGCAGCCCATGATCAACGCCCTGGCCCGCCTGGGCGGCATGACACCCGGCGAGCTGCCCAAGAGCGTGGCGGCGTTTGGTATTGCGGGTGGCATCGGCAAGCTGTTCTCCACCCATCCACCGATTGAAGAGCGTATTGCAGCGCTGCAAAACGCACAGGCTTGATTTTCACAAACCGCTACAACTATAGTAGCGGCTTGTGCATGTTATCCGAGAGCTAGAGGCCGAATTTTTATAAAAATTCGGCCTCTAGCCGTTTTCTAGCCTAAAAACTAACCTGTGGGTTAATTTTTAACAGCTTTCTGCAAGTTCACGAGACACCAACAATGACAGCAACAATTTCACCCGATTACCTCATCGTCGGCAGCGGCGCTGTTGGCATGGCCTTTGTCGACACTCTGCTGGCGGAATCTACAGCGACGGTGGTGATTGTGGACCGCCATCACGCGCCCGGTGGCCACTGGTGCGATGCCTATCCCTTTGTGCGGCTGCATCAGCCCTCGGCCTACTATGGCGTGAACTCGCGCCCGCTTGGCAGCCACGGCAAGGATGCCACAGGCATCAACGTCGGCATGTGCGAGCGCGCCAGCGGGGCCGAGTTGCTCAGTTATTACGAGCAGGTGATGCTGGGTTTCTTGGCATCGGGGCGGGTGCAGTATTTTCCGATGTGTGATTATTTGGGTGAGGAGGATGGCGTGCATCGCTTCAAATCGCTCACCTCGGGCGTTGTGCGCGAGGTGAAGGCTAATAAGCGCTGGGTGGACACGACTTACCTGCAAACGGCGGTGCCGTCCACCCATCCCCCCAAATACGCCATCGCACCGGGCTTGAAGTGCGTGCCGCTCAACGAGCTGCCGCGCATCAAGTCCGCGCATAGCGGCTACGTGGTGGTGGGTTCGGGCAAGACTGGCATTGATGCCTGCCTGTGGCTGCTTGAAAATGATGTGTCGCCCGATGCCATCACCTGGATCATGCCGCGCGATGCCTGGTACCTCAACCGCGCCAACGTGCAGCCGGGGCAGGAGTTCTTCTTGCAATCGTTCGGCGGATTTGCCACACAGATGGAGGCCGTTGCCGATGCGACATCAGTAGACGACCTGTTGCAGCGCCTCGAAGCGAGCCGCCAACTGCTGCGCCTCGACAAGAACGTGCAACCCAGCATGTTCCACAGCGCGATCATGTCCGATTCGGAGGTGAACCTGCTTACCCGCATCAAAAACATCGTGCGCCTGGGCCGCGTGCAGCGCATTGAGCCTGATGCGATTGTGCTGGAGCGCGGCCGCGTGGCGGCAGACCCGCAGCGCCTGTACGTGGATTGCTCCGCTAGCGCCGTGGTGCGACGCCCCATCATCCCCGTGTTTGACGGCAACAAAATCACGCCGCAGTTTGTTCGCACGGTGCAGCCCACTTTCAGCGCGGCGCTGACTGCCTACGTTGAGGTGCACTGTGGCGACGATGCCGAAAAGAACAAGATTTGCACCGTCGTGCCACTGCCCGATGAGCCGACCGACTGGCTGCGCATGTACGGCGTGAACATGGACAATCAGTACCGCTGGTCGCGTAATAAAAAGCTGCGCGCTTGGATTGAGGCCTCGCGACTGGACGGCTTTAGCGCGCTGGCCGATGGCGTTCAGGAAGAAGAAGCCGACAAGATCGCCATTCTGGAGCGCTTTGGCCAAAGTGCCGGGCGTGCGGTGGACAACATCAAGAAGCTGTTGGCACCGCCTGTACCCGTGGCTGCTTAGCGAGTC
>JANOTO010000253.1:0-10856 GCA_031416395.1 Rhodoferax sp.
AAAACAGTCATGAACAACAACACTGACAAGGGCCGCACCAAGGACACTTCTAGCCTCGCAGGTCGTGTGTGCGTCGTCACCGGCGCCGGTAGCGGCATCGGGCGCGGCATTGCGCTGGCCTTGGCCAAAGAAGGCGCGCGCGTTGCTGCGCTTGATCTCAACGCAGATGGTGCTAGCGCAACGGTGGCAGAGATCAAGTCCCACGGCGGCCAGGCGGCAGCGTTCACCTGCGACACGTCCGATGCCGCAAGCGTTGCCGGTGCTGCCGGGCAGAGTGCAGCCGCTTTGGGGCCGTGCGATGTGCTTGTGAACAACGCTGGCATCCTGCGCCCCGGTGCGCTGGATGTGCTCCCCCTGGCAGAGTGGAACAAGGTGCTGTCGGTCAACCTCACGGGCTACTTTTTGTGCGCGCAGACCTTTGGTAGGCAGATGCGCAGCAAAACTGATGACAAGCGCGGCGGCGCGCTGGTTCACATTGCGTCAATCGCCGCAGAGCATGCCACGGCCATGGCGGGGGCTTATAGCGTTGCCAAGGCAGGCGTGGAGATGCTGTCGCGCCAACTGGCTGTGGAGTGGGGGCCGCATGGCATTCGCAGCAACGCGGTGCACCCAGGTTTGATATTGACACCCATGTCACAGTCCTTTTATGACCAACCTGGCGTGACTGAGCGGCGCAGCCAGGTGGTGCCTGCCGGGCGGATTGGCCTGCCCGAAGACATTGCGCAGGCGGTGGTGTTTCTGGCCAGTGATCGGTCGGCTTACATCAGTGGCCAGTCGTTGACGGTGGATGGTGGTTTCACGCGCATGATGATGGGCCTGATCCCGCGCGCAGGCTATGAGCGTGAGGCGTCTTGAAATGACTGCACGCAAAGTAGCAGTCATCGGGGCGGGTGCCGCAGGCTTGTGCGCCGCCAAGCATTTGCTTTTCAAGGGAATTGACGTTGTCATTTATGAGATGGGAACGCGCATCGGCGGGCTCTGGGTCTATGAGAACGACAACGGTCTGAGCGGCGCGTACCAGTCGCTGCACGTCAACTCAGAAAACAAAGTTACGGCTTACAAGGATTTTCCTTTTCCCGACACCGCGCCGATCTACCCAGACCATGCCCAGATGGCGCAATACCTGGTGGACTACGCAGACAAGTTCAATCTGAAACCGCACATCCGCTTTCGTTCAAAAGTCACCCAGGTTGACCAAGTGGCGGGCGGGCGGTGGGTGGTGCAGGTCGCAGATTCAAGTGACGAGCATTTCGACGCGGTGGTGGTGGCCTCAGGGCACCAGGGCGTGCCCAGCCATCCGCCCTTTGCCAAAGACTTCACAGGCGAGTATCTGCATTCCCACGCCTACCGGGTGCCTGAACGCTTCAAAGGCAAGCATGTGCTGGTGGTGGGTGCTGGTAACAGCGCATGTGACATCGCATCTGATATCTGCACGGTAACAGCATCGGCGACCATGGCGGCCCGCTCTCCCGTATTGCTGATGCCGCGCATGTTTTTGGGTGTGCCAACGTCGCGCGTGCTTGGCAAACTGGAGAGGCCGTGGATGCCCTGGCCGATTCGCCGCCGCATGCGTGAAATGATCGCCCGCATGGCCCATGGGCGGATGGAGCAATGGGGTTTTGTGACGCCGAAAACCCGCACACACCCGGCCGGCCACCACCTGCTGATTGGCCACTTCACCTGGAACCGCATTTCTGCGAAACCTGGCATTGAAAAAATCAACGGCGAGACCGTGCATTTTGTGGATGGGTCCAGCAAGCGCTTCGACACCTTGATTGCCGCTACGGGTTATGAAGTGCACCTGCCGTTTTTGTCCGAAGCGTTGTCGCCGATGCGGGGGCGCTGGTTGGAGCTGTTCCACCAGGTCGTCAAACCCGACGTGCCGGGCCTGTACTTTTTGGGTTTTTTCAACGTGAGCGGCGGCGGCAACATCCGCATGATGGACGACCAGGCGCAGTGGGTTGCGGCACTTGAGACGGGCGAAGTGGGGCTGCCCACCCCGCAAGCCATGAAGCGCACGATCTTAAAGGAGCGCGAAGCGGTTATACGGCTCTACCCCGACAGCCCACGCTATGCGCTGGAGCTAGATCCCCGGCTATACCGCGCGGCGTTGGCTGGCGAGATGCGTCGGGCCAAAAAAAGTGTCGCTCCGTTACTGACTGAAAAGCAGACCAGCAACCACGGCGGCAAGTACAACGAAACACAAAGCGGCTCTGCGCCGAAGGAGACTTAATGGCGGGCATTGTTGGTATTGATGTGGGTGGAACTTTCACCGACCTGTTTTTCTCGGGCGACTCGCAACGCCCGCATCTCATCTTGAAGGTGCCGTCTACGCCGCAGGATCCGTCGATCGGTCTGCTGAATTCTCTGAAGGCGGCCGGGTTGACACCGGGGGAGCTGGATGCGATTTTGCACGGGACGACGATTGCTACCAACGCGGTGATCGAGCGCAAAGGAGCCACCTGTGCGCTCATCACCACCACAGGGTTCCGAGACATTCTTGAGCTAGGTCGGCGTGACCGGCCCACAATGTACGGGCTGGAGGGCACCCATGAGCCGCTGGTGCCACGTGACCTGCGTTTTGAAGTCAACGAACGCTTGGACTTTGAAGGCAATGTGCTTGTGCCGCTGGATGTGGAAGGCCTGCGCGCCATTGGCAAGGTGCTGTTGCAGAGCAAAGTGGAGTCGGTCGTGATTGCTTTCCTCCACGCCTACGCCAATCCTGCGCATGAGCTACAGGCGCGAGACATCCTGTCCGCCATGAACCCCGCTTGGGAGTTGGTTACTGCCACATCCGTGGTGCGTGAATATTACGAGTTTGAGCGCACCAGCACTGCTGTGGTGCAGGGATATCTTCAGCCCCTGGTAGCACGCTACGCAAAGAACCTGGCGCGCCAGTTGAGCAACTGGGGTTATGAGCGCGACATCGCCATCATGCAGTCCAATGGCGGCGTGGCACCACTTCGCCAACTCGGCCAACGCTCGGCCTACATTGTGCGATCTGGCCCGGCGGCTGGCGTGATGGCTGCCGCACGGCTGGCCGGTGAGGCGGGCTTTACCCACATCATCACGGCCGACATGGGTGGCACCAGTTTTGACGTGGCGGTGGTCATCAACGGCGAGCCCAAAGTGGCAGAGATCACCAACCTGGACTTTCGAATTCCCTTGCGACTGCCAATGATCGACGTCCACACCATCGGCGCCGGGGGTGGCAGCATCGCCTACCAGGACCGTGGCGGCATGCTGCTGGTGGGGCCGCGCAGTGCCGGGGCCGTACCGGGTCCGGTGGCCTATAGGCGCGGTGGCACGGAGCCCACGGTAACCGACGCCAACATTGTGCTGGGTCGCATCAACCCGAACAGCCCCATGAACGGCACGGATTCCACGCTGGACGTTGGAGGTGCGCGGGCTGCGGTGGAACGTCTGGGCACGCAACTTGGCTTAGGGTTGGAGCAAACCGCAGAAGCTATTCTTGCCGTGGTCAACCAGCGCATGGCGGGGCGCATTCGTTTGATGTCGATAGAGCGCGGGCTTGATCCGCGCGACTTTGCGATGGTCGCCTTTGGCGGTGCAGGGCCGCTGCACGGCGGCGCCTTGATCCGTGAAGTGGGCATCAGCACCATGCTGGTTCCGCTGTACCCGGGGGTGCTGTGCGCGCTGGGCTGCGCCTATGCCGACCTGCGATACGACATTTCGCAAACCACGGAAAAGCGCCTGGACAAACTGCAGCCGGGCGAACTTGCTGGCATTCTTGCAAGTCAACGCAAGCAAGGGCAACAGCAGTTGGACGAAAGCCAGGTGCCCATTGACACCACCACCATCACGCATGCTGCGGACATGGCTTATGCGGGGCAAATTCACTCTCTCAAAGTGGCAATTGAACCCGATTGGGATGCCGCCCGACTTGAACAAGCTTTCAATGACGCCTACCGCGCCACGTTTGGAAACACGCTTGCGGGTATGCCCGTGGTGATTGTCAACCTGCGCACGGTGGCGATTGGCACCCGCACCAGCGTCGCGCTGCCGCAAAGCAGCTCGACGGCAACAGGTGCAGCGCAAGCAAAATCACGGCGTCCGGTGCATTTCGATGCGTGGCACGATACGCCGGTGTATTTGAGGGGTGACCTGGCTCCTGGGATGAACTTCGCGGGGCCAGCGATCATCGAGCAAAGCGACACCACCACCGTGGTGGAGCCGAGCATGGATGTCACAGTCGATGCAAAGGGTAACTTATTGGTCAAAGTGAGGGAATTGTCATGATGAACCCCGTAACCCTGGCCGTAGTGCGCGGCAGCCTGGAGCAAATCGCCGATGAGATGGATCTGCACCTGATTCACGCTGCGATCTCTCCGATTATTTCCGAGACCAATGATTGCGCCAACGGCATTTTTCACCCGACAACGGGCGAAACCATCGCGCAAGGCCGCTACGGTCTGCCAGTATTTTTGGCCTACATGCAGTTCACGGTACAGCATGTGATTGAGCTGGCGCGTGCGGATGGTGGGTTCAAACCTGGCGACATGTGGATACTGAACGAGCCCTACATTGGTGGCAGTCACTTGCAGGACGTGCAACTCATCGCACCGGTTTTTGTGGATGGCGAGCTGTTTGCGGTGATGGCGACCACCGGCCACTGGATGGATATCGGCGGTAATGTGCCGGGCGGCTGGGCACCGAAGGCGACGGAGATTCACCAGGAGGGCATCGTTATCCCGCCCGTGCTCCTATATGACGAAGGCAAGATCAACAAGGCGCTGGTGAGCATGTTCAAGGCCAATGTGCGCCTACCCAGCGAAATTGCTGGCGACCTGGCAGCCATGTCGAACGTATTCTCGGTTGGCACGCGCGGTATTGAAGCGCTGGTCAAGAAATTCGGTCGCCCGCTGCTCACCGACTGTCTCAACGAAATGATTGCGTATTCGGAGCGGCAAATGCGATCCTACATCGCCGATCTGGCCGACGGCACCTATGCTTTCGAGGACTATTTTGACAACGATGGCATCGTTGACGAGCCCATCCCAATCCGCTTGAGCATTACGGTCAAGGGCGATGAAATGCATTTTGATTTCACTGGCACCGGTCCTACGTCGCGCGGCCCGGTCAACATGTCGCGCAACACCACGCTGTCCTCGTGCTACGTGGCAATCAAACACATCTTTCCTGATGTGCCGGTGAATGGAGGAACCTTCCGGCCCATCCATTTCACCCTGCCGAAAAACACGCTGCTGTCAGCTGAGTACCCAGCGCCGGTGGGTGGTTACCTGGACCCGGTCGGGCGCGTGATCGACGTGGTGTTTGGTGCCATGTCCAAGGTGATACCGGACAAAGCCCCGGCCGCATTTTTTGGCACGACGGGGGTAGTGACGATCAGCGGCACGCACCCGCGCAGCAAAGGCTATTTTGTCGGCGTCTTCCCCTACCCAGGCGGATACGGTGCAACGCGCGCCAGCGATGGGTTGATCAACGGCACGCCACCCCAGTCCATGGCCAACTTCATGTCGCTTGAAATGTCCGAGCACCGGTATCCACTGCGCTTTGACTACTTCCGGATTCGGGAAGACTCGGGGGGTGCTGGCTGGCATCGTGGCGGCTGCGGCACGGAGTATGGGTTCACGGCATGGTCAGAATGCATTGTATCGGTGCTGGGTGACCG
Source organism: Rhodoferax sp. (assembly GCA_031416395.1). GTDB lineage: Bacteria > Pseudomonadota > Gammaproteobacteria > Burkholderiales > Burkholderiaceae_C > JANYCG01. The sequence goes on from JANOTO010000253.1 coordinate 5,654, forward strand.
GGTTGACTATGCGCCTTTTGGCATTGTGGGCGGTGGCCCAGCGGCGGCCAACACAGTTGAGTTCACCACTGCTGGTAAAAGCTGGGTGCCTGAACTGCGTAGCAAGCAGGAGAAAGAGCCGTTTGTAAATGGCGATTCGATCCGTGCGGCATCGCCTGGCGGGGGCGGCTTTGGCAATGCGTTTGAGCGCGACCTGGCGGCGGTTGAGCTTGATCTCAACCGAGGTTATATCAGCCGCGAGACAGCAGAGACCCTGTACGGTGCCGTGATTGCCGAAGCCTCGACCTTGGCTGGCGGGCACACACGCTACCGAGTTGATCCGGTGGCAAGTCAGGCGAGTCGTGCGCAGTTGCAATCACGAGCCAAATCGGTTGCGGCCTGAATACATGCAAGTTCATACACACAAGGAAGTCAACATGGAAAGCTCGGGAAGCTGGGAGTTGCCTGAAGACCTGAGGATGTTCAGGGACACGGTTCGTCGCTTCATGGCGGAAGAAGTCAAGCCGGTGGAAGACAAACTGCCACATGATGCCTACACGTTGGAGCCGGAGCCGCTGAAGGCGTTACAAAGGAAGGCGCGTGATCTAGGCCTGTGGTGCCTGGAGACGCCGGCTGAGCATGGCGGTGCGGGCCTGAGCCTGCTGGGGCAATGTGTAGCGGCTGAAGAAACCGCCAAGTGCCGCATGGGTGCCTACATCGCAGGCTGCGGCGCTTTTGGCTTCGATCCGCCGGTAGTGACCTGGAAAGGCACTCATCACCAGCAGCGCTTTGCCCGCGAGGATGTAGAGAATGGCACCAAGGCCTTCGTCGCCATCAGCGAGCCCAGTGGTGGTTCCGACCCGGGCCGGTCTATTCAGACACGCGCTGAACGCAAAAGCGACCGATATGTCATCAATGGCACCAAGATCTGGATCTCGGGTGCGGGCATGGCCAAGTGGGGCATCGTCTTTGCCCGCGTCGGCGAGAGCAAGGGGCGCGATGGCATTACCAGCTTTATAGTTGACAAGAGCAAGCCGGGCATCAGCCTGTCCAAAATCCCGGTCATCCGCTCCTACTCACCCTATGAGGTGCATTTTGACAACTACGAAGTGCCCATCGAGGATCGGCTCGGTGATGAAGGCAAGGGTTTCGCCTTCGCCGAGGAATGGCTGATCCACGCCCGCCCGCCTTACGCGGCGGCGACTATCGGCATTGCCCAGGCGGCGCTAGACTTGGCAATCGAATGGGCGGCACAACGCAAGGCCTTCGGCAGTCTGTTGGCGGACAAGCAAGCGATCCAATGGATGATCGCCGACTCTGAGGTGGATCTGCGTGCGGCAAGGCTATTGGTCTATCAGGCCGCATGGAACGCCGACCTGGGGCGCGATATCAAGGTAGATGCATCAGTTGCCAAGGTGTTTGGAACAGAGGCTGCAGGGCGCGTGGTAGACCGGTGCATCCAGATATTCGGTGGTATGGGTGTCGCCCAGGAGCTGCCGCTGGAGCGCTGGTACCGCGAGCTGCGAATCAAACGCATTGGTGAAGGTCCGTCAGAGGTGCACCGCATGGTGATTGCGCGCGATCTGTTGAGCGGCAAACGCGTGGGGGCCTGAACATGTCCATCGACCTCACTGTCTCCGATGAGGGCATTGCCCTCATCACCATCAACCGTCCGGAGCGGCTCAATGCGATGGATGCTGAACACTACAAGCTGCTGTCCCAAGCGTGGTGCACGGTACGTGATGACCCGGCCATCCGCGTTGCCATCGTCACCGGTGCGGGGGAGCGCTCCTTCACCACGGGTGCCGACATTAAGAGTTTTCTCACCGCGCCAGCAGGCCTGTCGGAAATGTGGCTGACCCAGCGCGACCAGTTGCTCAACCGCGGGCTGGAAGTCTGGAAGCCGATCATTTCCGCCGTCAACGGTTATTGTTTGGGCGGAGGCGTGACCTTGATGCTGGCCACCGACATCCGCATTGCGGCATCCCATTCGACCTTCAGCGTGGCCGAAGTCAAGCGCGGCGTGATTCCCGCCAATGGCGGCACGCAGCGCATTCTGGACCAGCTGCCGTACGCGGTGGCGATGGAAATGCTGCTGACCGGCGATGGCATCGACGCGGTGGCGGCGGAACGCTGGGGATTGATCAACAAGATCGTGCCCAAGGAGGAGCTGCTGTCCACAGCTTATGCCTATGCGCGCCGCATCGCCGTAAATGCACCGCTGGCGGTCCAGGCGGCCAAGGAGCTTGCGGTGCGCAGCCGCGACATGGATCTGACCACCGGCCTGCGTTTTGAGGCGGTGATCAATCGCATGCTGAGTTTCACCGAAGATGCGAAAGAAGGGCCCGCCGCCTTCGCTGCCAAACGCGCACCGAACTTCAAGGGGAACTAGGGATGACTCCCGGATATCCGTTGGCGGGCGTGACGGTCGTTGACCTGGGTCAGATCTACAACGGTCCGTATTGCACCTTTTTGATGGCCATGGCGGGTGCGCGCATCATCAAGATCGAGGCCAAGGGTGGCGAGAACCTGCGCCGGCGCGGCGTAGTGGGCGGCGCGGCGCTGCCCTTCGCCATGCTCAACTCCAACAAGACCTTCGCCACGCTCAACCTCAAGACCGAGCGCGGCTGCGAGCTGCTGCGCGCCATGGTGAAGAAAAGCGATGTGCTGGTCGAGAACTTCAAGCCTGGCGCGATGGAGCGCATGGGCGTCGGTTACGCGTCACTGAGCCAAATCAATCCGCAGTTGATCTACGGCTCAGGCTCCGGCTTCGGCCGTTCGGGTCCGAACAAGGACTACCCGGCCATGGATCTGACGGTGCAGGCGATGGCGGGCATCATGAATGTCACGGGTTTTCCCGACCGTCCCCCAGTCAAGGCCGGCCCGGCGATGTGTGACTTCTTTGGCGGTGTCCACCTGTATGGCGCCATCATGACCGCGTTGTATGAGCGCGAGAAGACTGGCACCGGCCGCCTGGTCGAGGTGTCCATGCAGGAGGCGGTGTACGCATCGCTTGCCTCCAACCTGGGCCTGCACTACAGCATGGGCAACACGGTGCCGCCGCGCACTGGCAACCGCCACGGCGGCCTGGCCGAAGCGCCCTACAACGTCTACCCGACCGCTGACGGCCACATCGCCATCATCTGCGTCAACGAGACCCACTGGAAGTCGCTGCTGGCCGTGATGCAGCGCGAGGACCTACTCACCGATCGGCGTTATATCGACCTCAAGAGCCGCGTTGCGCACATGGACGAGATCGACGAGCTGGTCGGCGGTTTCACTTCGCGTTTCGCCAAGCAGGAATTGTTCGATCTGCTGATGCGCAACCGCGTTCCGTGTTCACCGGTGCGTGACCTGGACGAGGTGGTCAACGACGAACACATGCATGCTCGCCGCGCACTGGAATGGGTCGAACACCCCATGTACGGTCGGGTCTGCCTGCCCAATTCCCCATTGCGCTTCGATGGGGTTGAGCCGATGGCGATCAAGCCCAGCGGTGAGTTGGGGTGTGACAACCAACTGGTGTATGGCGACTGGCTGGGCTTGAGCGAAGCCGAGTTGAGCCAACTCGCCAAGGACGAGGTGATTTGATGCACGGCAAAGCAGTGATCGCGGGTATCGGCCACACCACATTTGGCAAATTGCCGGGGCGCAGCACCCTGTCGATGAATGTGGAGGCGATTCGCAAAGCGCTGGCGGATGCGGGCATCGACAAAAGCTTGGTGGATGGCCTGTTTGTCAAGTTCCCAACCTCCAAGTTCGAGATGATGTACGGCCAGAAGCTGGCCGAGACGATTGGCATCGTGCCGCGCATTGGCGGCGTCTGGGACCAAGGGGGTGCCAGCAACATCAGCATGATCGGTTACGCGGCCATGGCGATTGACGCCGGGCAATGCGATATTGCCCTTGTCTGTCTGGCTGACAACCCGGCCACCGGTTCGCGCCAGGCTTATGAAAAGGCCTGGGGTGACGACGGTGTTTATGGCTGGTTTGGCACCCCGGCTGGCTACGCGATGCTCGCGCGCCGGCATATGGGCGAATTTGGCACGACCAGTGACCAGTTGGGTGCCATTGCCGTCGCTTGCCGCAAACACGGCGCTGCCAACCCCAACGCGCAATTGCGCAAGCCGCTCACCCTGGACCAGTACCGCGAGTCGCGGCTGATTGCCGCGCCCCTGCGCCGTGACGACTGCTGCTTGGTGTCCGATGGCGGGGCCGCAGTCGTCGTCATGAGTGCGCAGCGCGCGAAAGAATTGGGTGTTGCCAAGCCAGTGCCGATTTTGGGGTTCGGCCAGGGACAAACCTCTTGGGAAGTCGCGTTGCGCCCTGATCTGTCCACCACCGCCGCAACGTTGTCGGCGCAAACCGCTTTCAAGATGGCGGGGCTGTCGCCCAAAGATATTGATGTGGCGCAAATCTACGATTGCTTCACCATCGCTGCGCTGATGACGCTGGAGTCCTACGGCTTCTGTGCGAAGGGCGAAGGTGGGCGTTTTGTTGAAGATGGCCGCATTGAAATTGGCGGCGATCTACCCATCAACACGTCTGGTGGCCTGTTGTCTGAAACCGGCATGCCGGGGCTGCAACTGGTGATTGAAGGGGTGCGGCAAATGCGTGGCGAGTCTGTCAACCAGGTCAAGGGCGCGCGCACCTGTGCTGTCAGCAACCAGGGCGGCATCATGCACACCCACTCAACACTGATCCTTGGGCATTAAATGAAGGATAAAGACATGGAAAAACCTTCAAACTACATTCCCGTGCCCGCGCCAGAGCGTGACGCTCTCAATGCGCCGTATTGGGACAGCTTGGCGCGTGGTGCCTTGACTTTCCAGCGCTGTAATTCATGTGGCCACGCATGGCTGCCCCCGCGCAGCGATTGCCCCGGCTGCCTTTCAGCAGACTGCGTTTGGGAGAGTGCGGCTGGTGGCGCAAAACTGATCAGTTGGGTGGTGTACCACGTGGCTTTTCACCCCGCGTTTGCAAACCGCCTGCCCTATAACGTTGCGGTGGTTGAGCTGGATGAAGGGCCGCGATTGATCAGCAACGTGGTGGGCGTGGAGGATGCCGAGACACTGAAGATCGACCAGCGCCTTCAACTGGTGATCGAGGATGAAGGCGGCACAGCCGTAGCGCGCTTTTCTACTGCCTGAACACTGATCGGTGATTGAAGTAATCAGCGATGGCAGAGGCAAATAAACATTAAGCAGAGAAGATGTGTATATGA
>JANOTO010000254.1:0-1705 GCA_031416395.1 Rhodoferax sp.
CATTATGCATCAGCCCCTGGCCCGCAGGTCTAACGGATCAGCCCGCCTTCTTGAGCGCCTTGACCGCCTTCAAGACGTCGTCGACGTGGCCTGGCACCTTGAGACCCCGCCACTCTTCCTTGAGCGTGCCGTCAGCGCCGACCAGAAAGGTGCTTCGCTCAATGCCTTTGACCTTTTTGCCGTACATGATCTTGTTTTTCACCACGCCGAACATGTGGCACATTTTTTCTTCAGTGTCGGCAATCAGCTCAAAGGGCAATTCGAGCTTGCTTTTGAACTCGTCATGGGACTTCATGTTGTCGCGCGACACGCCAAACACATGGGCACCGGCTTTGACAAAGTCTTTGTACTTGTCGCGAAACTGCATGGCCTCCGTGGTGCAACCGGGCGTGTTGTCTTTGGGGTAGAAGTACAACACCATGGTTTTTCCGAGGTGCGAGGTGTTGGTCACCTTGATGCCGTTGGTGGCATTTGCTTCGAATTCAGGGAGTGGTTTGTTGACAACGATCGCCATATATGGATGAGTTTCTCGTGCAGAATGTGTCAGGCGTGATGGAGAGTGCATGACAGCGAACCCCTCACCATCAGCCATCACAGCAACCCTGTATTTTACCTTGAATCGGGGGGGCTACTTTTAGCAGTGGCGGGCCACCCCGGTCTGCGCTTCAGCCGCCAGTTTTTTCAATCAGCAAAGCCAGTACGACATCGCGGCCCTCGCCCGCCAGGATGTTGTAAGTGCGGCAAGCCGCCTGCATGTCCATCGTCTCCAACCCAATGCGCTTCGCGTAGAGCGGGGTCAGCCACTGCGGCTTGGGGAAGCGGATTCGGCTACCGCTGCCGAAGATCACGATCTCGGGTGCCAGTGCCACCAGCATCTCAAAGTGATGGGTACCAAGATCGTCAAAAGAGTTGCAGCCCCAATCAAGGCGCTGCCCGCGCGATCCAATTACGACGCTGCTGCTAATTTTTTCAGCCGCGATGCTGACCCAGTCTGCGCCGTAGCCGCTGATGGATTGAACGTCAAACTTGTCGGGTTGGATTTTCATGAAAGCGGCTTCACCAGGTTTGTTGCACTGCACTAAATCGATGCGCAAGTGTGTTCAAATTATAGGTTTTCGGATATTGCAACCCTCTGGAGTGCCTGTGAAAACCATTCAAAAATCCGCCAAACTCGCCAACGTGCTCTATGACATTCGCGGTCCCATCATGGATGCGGCGAAGAAAATGGAAGACGAGGGCCAGAAGATCATCAAGCTGAACCTGGGCAACCTGGCGGTCTTTGGTTTTGACGCGCCGGAGGAAATCCAGCAGGACATGATCCGCAACCTGCCGAATTCGGCAGGCTACTCGGACAGCAAAGGCATTTTTGCCGCGCGCAAGGCCGTCATGCACGAAACGCAGAAGCAGGGCATCGCGGGTGTGACACTGGATGATATTTACCTGGGCAATGGTGCCAGTGAGTTGATCACCATGGCGACCAATGCGCTGCTGGACGATGGCGACGAGCTGCTGCTGCCCATGCCTGATTACCCGCTGTGGACGGCTGCCACCAGTCTCTCAGGCGGTACGCCGGTGCACTACCTGTGCGACGAATCGAAAGGCTGGATGCCCAACCTGGCCGACATTCGCGCCAAGATCACGCCGCGCACCAAAGGCATCGTCGTTATCAACCCCAATAACCCGACGGGTGTCATGTACACCAATG
>JANOTO010000255.1:0-3942 GCA_031416395.1 Rhodoferax sp.
CAACCCCCTGTTGCGCTTTGAGGGCTATGCCCCTATCGCGCGCGGTGCCGCAGCGCTGCACAGTCAGGTTCATGGCATGCTGGCGGTTCACAATATAAGCAAGCTCGAAGATTTGGCTGCCAGCTTGGCAGCATTGATGAAAAAATGAAAGACTGATCATGGACATGCAAGGAAGCCGTCAACTGGCGATCACGCAACAACAAGCCTGGGACGCGCTGAACGACCCGGCGGTGCTCAAAGCCTGCATTCCCGGCTGCGACAAGGTGGAGCCCACGGGCGAGAATCAATATGCGATTGGCATGTCGGTCAAAGTCGGGCCGGTATCCGCCAAGTTTGCCGGGAAAATTGCGCTCACCGACATCGTGCCGCCCACCTCTTACAGCATCAATTTTGAGGGGCAAGGCGGTGCAGCGGGGTTTGGTAAGGGCAACTCCGCTGTAACCTTGACTCCGAATGACGCGGGTTGCTTGCTCGATTACACGGTGCATGCCTCGGTCGGCGGCAAGATTGCGCAGCTCGGTCAGCGCTTGATTGATGGTGTTGCCAAGTCGATGGCTGAGGACTTTTTCAAACGCTTTGATCAAGCCATGCAGACGGCGTACCCTGCGGCTTATGCGGTGCAGGCAGAGGCTGCGGCCATTGTGCCTGCTGTACAAACTTCATCGAAAGAAGCGGCCAGCGCGGGCATTCCGATTTGGGTTTGGTTCGGCATTGCAGCGGTGATTGTCGTGGCGTTTTTGGCGATGCGATAAGTTCCCATCAAACTGAATGAAGAGGCATTGAAATGGAAAACCTCGATGTGATGGTGCTGCGCACATTGCGCAACTGGCGTGTGGACGGTAAGCGGGCCTTGCTGGCCACGGTGGTGCGCACCTGGGGCTCGTCGCCGCGCCCGGTCGGCTCCATCATGGCCTTGTGTGAAGACGGCACGGTGGTGGGCTCGGTCTCGGGCGGTTGCATTGAAGACGACCTGATCTACAAGCACACCCAAGCCTACGCCCAGAATGAAATGCCGCAGGGCGCACCCAGCTTCGTCAAATACGGTATCACCGCCGATGAAGCCCATCAGTTTGGCCTGCCTTGCGGCGGCACGCTGGAGCTGCTGCTGGAGTTCGACCCCGATGCTGCGTCGCTGACGAGCTTGGTCGCTGACTTGGAGCGCGGCCAACTGGTGCAGCGCAAAGTGCGCCTGGCTGATGGCTACGTCACGCTGCGCACTAGCGATGCGCCCGAGAATCTGTCAGTCACTGATGTTGAACTGATCAACACCTTCGGCCCCGAATACCGCATGCTGCTGATTGGCGCAGGCCAGCTCACCGAGTATCTGGCAACGATGGCCCTGTTCAGCGGCTTTGCGGTGACGGTGTGTGACCCGCGCGAGGAGTACCGGGGTGCCTGGTCGGTGGCCAACGTCAAGGTCGTAAGCGACATGCCCGACGACGTGGTGACGGCTTTCAAACCCGACCGGCGCAGTTGCGTGGTCGCCCTCACGCACGACCCCAAGCTGGATGATTTGGCGCTGCTGGAGGCCTTGGGGACTGATGCGTTTTACGTCGGCGCGATTGGCAGCCGGCGCAACAACGAGATTCGCCATCAGCGGATGATCGACCACTTCGATCAAACCACCGCATCACTTGCGCGCCTTCGTGGCCCCATCGGCATTTACATCGGTAGTAAAACGCCAGCAGAGATTGCCGTCAGCGTGATGGCGGAGATCCTGGCGGTGAAGAACGGCGTGGCCCTGCCGCGCGACATGGATGTAGCCCATGCCAAGAACGACCGGGCGATTTCAGCCAACGATCCGGGTGATTTGGTCTGCGGTCTGCCGCGCCGGGCCGGGGCTTGAAAATTAACCTGTAGGTTAATTTTTTCTCAAAATTGGGAAGCCCCAACGTTTTTTAAGCATTTCAGGCCTCTAGCTCTCGGATTTATTGGATTTGTTGCTATTTATATAATAGCTGCTAAGTTGATAGGTTGAGCAGTGTGCATCCGCTCACAAGTCAAAACACATCGCAAATCAACCTCGCATGGCAATGCGTCATCGGCAACCCTTAAGATCGGTCACCCAAAGTTGATTTCCGAGAAGATTTATGCGAGATTCATTGAAATCGTTCATTGCTGTGCTGTGTGTGGCCGTGGCACTGGTGATTCAGGGCTGCGGTGGTGGCAGTGGCGGCACACCGGCGACAACCCCCGTGTCACTGGCACCCACCCCGCCCGTCACGCCTGGGCCGGTGATGCCGCCCGTGCTGCCTACCCAAGTTTCCGTGAGCGGACAGGCCACTTACGAATCGGTGCCTAGCAATCAATTCACCGGGGCGTTGAACTACGCTGCGTCGGTTGACAAGCCCGCGCGCGGTATCACGGTTCAAGCGATCTCGGCCGGTTCCGTGCTGGCCAGCACCTCGACGGACGATCAAGGCAAGTTCGCGCTAAACCTGCCGCGCAACACCCCCTACTTTCTGCGAATGCGCGCTGAGGTGGTGAACGCGCCAGGGTCTGCAAGCTGGGCCGTCACCGTCAAAGACAACACCGCGCAGGACGCGCTGTGGGTGGTGGACGGCGCGCCTGCGCAGTCGGGCACGGCCAATTCGACCGTTTCAGTTTCGGCAGGCTCTGGCTGGAACGGGTCAGGCTACACCGCTGGCGCGCGCGGTGCGGGGCCGTTTGCGGCACTGGATGCCGTCTACACCGCCTTCAAGTTCCTGTTGCAGACCGATCCCACGCTTCGCTTCCCGCCGCTGTCGCTGTTTTGGAGCCCCAACAACACGACCGCGTTGTCGCCGACAGATGACTACAGCACGGGCGAGATTGGGGGCACGTTCTTCCTGGAATCCTCTCCCAATGGCGAGATTGCGCGGGCGATTTACCTGGTGGGCCGCCAGAATGACGACACCGATGAGTACGACAGCGCCTTGATCGCGCATGAAGTAGGGCATTACCTGCAAAGCGCTTTCTCTGTCGATCATTCCATGGGCGGATCGCACTCTGACCCGGACAAGCTGGACATGACCGTGGCCTTCTCAGAAGGCTGGGCCACCGCCTGGTCCAGCATGGCGCGCGGCAGCCCGCTGTACCTCGATTCGTTCGGTGTGCGCCAGTCCAGGGGCTTTACCTTTTCGGTGTTGAACGTGCCGACCGACAGCGAGCGCGGCTGGTACCGCGAAGACTCGATTTACTCAAGTGTCTATGCGCTGTTTCAGGCACATGGGTTCGCGCCCATCTGGCAGGCCATCACCGGGCCGCTGGCCAAGACGCAGCAGGCGTTGGCCACGATTTTCAGCTTTGCAGATGCGGTGCGCAGTGCCGGCAATGCGGCGGTCAATGCCAGCTTGAACCAAATCCTCTCGGCCCAAAACATTTTTACGGGTGTCACGGCGGATGGTTTTGGCCAGAATGAAACCAATGATGGCGCAGGCATTGGCAACCTGCCCGTCTATCGCGTGTTGACGCTGAACACAGCGGCGCCTGTGTGTTTCATCAACGAGAACAAGACCGGCAAGTCGGTCAACAAGCTGGGCATGGTGAGGTACTTTCGCATCAGCTTAAGCGCCGCGCAAGCCGGGCTGCGCACCGTGACTGCCAATTTTCCAAACGGGCGGGATCTCGATTTTGAGGTCTTCCAAAACCGCCGCATTGTGACATCGGCAACCGCTGACAGCCAGGGCTTGACCAGCGAAAGCGCCAGTGTGAGCTTAAGTGAGGGTGAGGTCATCATCCGAGTGAGCGACTTCGTCACCATCAACGCGCCCTTGGCACCGAATTGCGCCACCATCACTGTCCGCTGAATCAGCGCCTTGCGCGTTAACTCCTAAAGTTGCCCGAGAAAGATGCGCCTATGCTCTACATGAAATTAACCCCCAGCCTATTGGCCCTGGCGCTTTGCGCTGCGGCTCTCAACACGCTCGCCGCCAGTGGTGCTACCGCGCAAGCGGCACCCGG
>JANOTO010000256.1:0-2753 GCA_031416395.1 Rhodoferax sp.
TTCAGGCAAACGCGTTCTCATACGCGCGCCCGGCGAGTCTCGCTTTGGCCGCTTGGTACTCACACTTGAGGCGTGCCACGTAGTCGGCAGTGGGCAGAACTTTGTCGATCACGCCAATGCCCTGGCCGCAGCCCCAGATATCTTTCCAGGCCTTGGTTTTGTCGCCGCCAAAGTTCATCTTGCTTGGGTCACTCACCGCCAGGTTGTCGGGGTCCATGCCCGCGTTGCGAATGCTTGGTGCGAGGTAGTTGCCGTGAACGCCGGTGAACAGGTTGCTGTAGACGATGTCGTCGGAGTTGCCGTCCACAATCGCCTGTTTGTAGGCATCGGTGGCGCGCGCTTCTTCGGTGGCGATGAAGGCCGAGCCGATGTAGCCGAAGTCGGCACCACAGGCTTGCGCCGCCAACACCGCGTCGCCGGTCGAGATGGCGCCTGACAGCGCAATCGGGCCATCAAACCATTCGCGAATCTCTTGCACCAGCGCAAACGGGCTCTTGACACCAGCGTGGCCTCCAGCGCCTGCGGCCACGGCGATCAGGCCGTCTGCGCCTTTTTCAATCGCCTTGCGTGCGTGCTTGTTGTTGATGATGTCATGCAACACTACGCCGCCGTAGCTGTGCGCGGCGGCGTTGATGTCCTCACGCGCACCCAGGCTGGTGATGATGATGGGCACTTTGTATTTCACGCACATGGCCATGTCGTGTTCAAGGCGGTCATTGCTCTTGTGCACGATCTGGTTGATGGCAAAGGGAGCAGCGGGCTTGTCAGGATTGGCCTTGTTGTAGGCGGCCAGCGTTTCGGTGATCTCGATCAACCACTCTTCCAACTGCTCAGCCGGGCGGGCGTTCAGCGCGGGCATGGAGCCCACCACGCCGGCGATGCACTGGGCGATCACGAGTTTGGGCGTGCTGATGATGAACAGAGGTGCGCCGATGATGGGCAGGGGAAGGTTATTAAGGGGTGGAGGCAATTTGGACATGAACTATCGGTAACCTGAAAACAAAAAAAGCCGGGATGGGCAACTGAACCAACGAACTCGAAAAGCGGCGCTTAGAACGCCTCCAGCGCCATCGCCGTGACACTGTCAGCACCTTCGACAATGCTGTCGCGAATGCCAGGCGCTTTGCTCAGCAGGTGGTCGGCATAGAAGCGCGCGGTGATGATTTTGGCTTGCATGAATGCAGCGTCGGTGCCCGCTTTGAGTTCGTCCTGCGCTACCAGCAATGAGCGCGCCAGTTGCCAGCCTGCCAGCACGTTGCCCGCCAGCATCAAGTAAGGCACGCTGCCCGCGAACACGGCATTAGGCGATGCTTTAGTGTTACCTGCGACGAAGTTCACGACATCAACAAATGCCAGACGTGCGGCCTTGAGGCGTTTTGCTACGGCCACTGCATCCGCGCTGCCATCTCTCAGCAATTCAGCCTCAGTTTTTTCAATCTGCACGGCAATCGCCTTAGGCGTTTGTCCGCCATCACGCGCGGTTTTGCGGCCCACCAAATCGTTCGCTTGAATCGCGGTGGTACCTTCGTAAATCGTCAAAATCTTCGCATCGCGGTAATACTGCGCAGCACCGGTTTCTTCAATAAACCCCATGCCACCGTGAATTTGAACACCCAGGGAAGTGACTTCCAGGCTCATCTCGGTGCTATAGCCTTTGACCAGCGGCACCAGGTACTCGTAGAACGCCGCGTTCTGCTTGCGCACATCAGCGTCGGTGTGGTGATGCGCAGCGTCGTAAGCCGCAGCGGCCACAGCAGCCATCGCGCGGCAGCCTTCGGTGTAAGCGCGCATCGTCATCAGCATGCGGCGCACATCGGGGTGGTGGATGATGGGCGCGCTGGTGGACATGGAGCCATCGACCGGGCGGCTTTGCACCCGATCGCGTGCGAACTGCGCCGCCTTCTGGTACGCGCGCTCGGCAATCGCAATGCCTTGCACGCCGACCGCATAACGCGCGGCGTTCATCATGATGAACATGTACTCCAGCCCGCGATTTTCTTGACCGACGATGTAGCCCACCGCACCGCCATGGTCGCCGTACTGCAACACCGCCGTGGGCGATGCTTTGATCCCCAACTTGTGCTCAATGCTCACGCAATGAACATCGTTGCGCTTGCCCAGTGAGCCATCTTTGCCCACCATGAATTTCGGCACGACAAACAGGCTGATGCCTTTCACGCCCTCAGGCGCACCCACCACACGGGCCAGCACGAGATGGACGATGTTTTCCGCCATGTCATGCTCACCATAGGTGATGTAGATTTTGGTGCCGAAGATTTTGTAGGTGCCATCGGGCTGTGGCTCTGCGCGACTGCGCACCATGGCCAAATCCGACCCTGCTTGCGGCTCAGTCAAGTTCATGGTGCCGGTCCATTTGCCGCTGACCAAGTTGTGCAGATAGGTCGCTTTTTGCGCGTCGCTGCCGGCGGTCAGCAGCGCCTCGATCGCCCCGTCGCTGAGCAGCGGGCACAGCGCAAAGCTGATGCTCGCGCTGTTGACCATCTCGCCACAGGCCGCGCCGATGGTCTTGGGCAGGCCCTGGCCGCCGAACGCTTCCGGGTGCTGCAAGCCCTGCCAGCCGCCATCGGCGAACTGCTTGAAGGCCTCTTTGAAGCCCGGCGTGGTGAAGACCTTGCCGTCCTTGAAGTAAGACGGGTTCTGGTCGCCGATCCAGTTCAAGGGCGCAATCACGTCTTCATTGAGCTTGGCGCATTCTTCGAGCACCGCCTGGGCGGTGTCGATGCCGAAATCGG
>JANOTO010000257.1:0-2406 GCA_031416395.1 Rhodoferax sp.
GGCGGCTTCAGCAGCTTCTTTGGCGCGTTGCAACTCAACCGTGCGCGCCATCACCTCGTCTTCCAGATGATCGCGCTGCGCCGCCAGTTGCCAGTCGCGCTCCTGGATCTGTTCCAGCATGGCATTGAAGCCTTTGCCCACCACATCCAGCTCCTTGATTTTGCTGGGCGTAGCGCGCAGGCTGTAGTCCCCCAGGCTGGTGACGCGCTCCGTCAAATCGTACAGGCTGGCCAGCGGCTCCAGCAGTGCGGCGTTCAGGCGCTGAAGCAGCCTGTTGCTGATCAACCAGGCCAAGGTTCCGCCTATCAGCGCGGCCAGTACTTGCCAAAGCGTTTGGCGGTAAAGGCCTGCCAAGCTCACTTGCAGGACGAGCTCGCCGGACACCGCGTCTTGAAACGTCATCGGCTCCTGCACCACGATCGCATTCCAATGAATGTGGTATCCATCGCCCGCCGAATGGAGATGAGTCAGCCTGTTCGCATCGGCACGGCGATAGATCGCAAACGAGATGCCCTTTTTGTCAAATATCTCGGCGACGGACAATTCCCGGACGGCGCGCAGCGATTGCAGCACTTCATCGGCTGCCTTGGCATCAACAAAGGCCACAGGCGCGGCGGCATTCGCGGCCAGCACTTTGGCCTGGGTGCGGCTGGCATCAATCAGGTCGGACAGTCCCAGGGCAAAGTTGGTCACCAGCACTGCGCAGGTAAGCACGGCAAACCCGACGAGCAGGGAAATACGGTTGATGCGCTCCAACCGGGCGCTCAGGCGTGTGTCCGACACTTCAAATAAGCCGGGCCGTCGAAGACACAACGATTGCGCGATTGCAGGGTGTCTGGACGAGAACGCGCAAGATCATCGGGATGGCCTTTATTCAGGGTGATCGGTGCAAACGGGGCGACGAAAGCGCTGCAATCTGATCTTTGATTGCAGCGCTTACCACCCTATTTTCGCCACTGGAACCCGGCCGCACAATATTGCCTGCTACAAGTTTTTGCAATACCGTCAAGTCTTTCACGGTTGGCGCAACTTTAATTTGGGCCAATGCGCCATCCACGTTGCCGCTTTTGAGCAAAGCGGCAACCTTGGCAGGCCATGCGCTGGCTTTGCGCATGGGTACGGGCATGGATTTTGCGGCGCTCACTCCAGCGGTGGGATGCGCAGTTTCTGGCCGGGGTAAATCTTGTCTGGGTGGCTCAACATTGGCTTGTTGGCCTCAAAAATCACTGGGTACTTGCTGGCATCGCTGTAGTAGGTCTTGGCAATCGCAGACAGCGTATCGCCACGCACTACGTCGTGGTACTCGGATTCATCCGCCGGTTCAGCGGCCACCAGCATGTTCTCCACCGCCTGCACGCCGCCCACATTGCCGCAGCACAGCGTGACCTTCTCGACTGCTGCTTGATCCGGCGCATCGCCCTGAACCGTGACGGTCCCGGTGGCGCCATCAAACATCACAAACAGGCCGCTCAGGCCCAAGTTTTGTGCCTCGATATAGGTGGTTATGCCCGCTGCCGCCTTCGAATTCAATTCGTCCAGCGTGGGCTTCGCAGCTGGGTCTGCTGCAGCGGCCACGGCAGCTTTTTCGACTTCAGCCGTGCCAAATAGTTTTTGACCTGCCTCTTTTATAAAACTGAACATTCCCATGTTGATGCCCTCTATAAGTTGATGGAACCTACGCTCTCACGGCAACCACCGCGATGGATGCTAATTTACCTGCAAATGCATCGAATCCGCGTGACACTCTGGTTACATTTTGTCCCAGGAGTTTTTCGAGGGTGAGGAGGGGAGGGGCGCAGACGCTTACCAACTGTTGCGCAGTTCGCGTAGCTTCATAAACACGGTTTTGGCATCTGGCTGAGCACCCAGGTCTGGAAAACTCTCCCGCAGCTTGGCGATCACGCTATTGCTGCCCAGGCGAAAGAACGTGTTGTGTGCTTTTTCCTGGCCCAACGTCGTGACGATTGACTTTGCCGGGTCGTGCCCTGCGACCTTCGTCAGCAACTCCTGCGCGGCGGCGTTTTCAGGCTCGCGCGACAGCGTGAACTTCAGGTTGGTCTCGATGTAGTCATGGCCGGGGTAGACCAGCGTGTTGTCGGGCAGCTTGGCCAGTTGATCAGAGAACGTGGCGTACAGCTCATGCACACTGCCACCATTGTGGACGTTGCCCGCACCCGCATTGAACAAGGTGTCGCCCGAGAACAGCGCAGGCTGCTCGGTGTGCGAGCGCAGGCAGATGTGGCACATGGTGTGCCCAGGCGTATCCAGGCATTCCAGCTCCACCGTTTTGCCGACCTTGATCACGTCTCCCGCCTGCACGCCCCGGCTCATACCCGCAATCTTGCTGCCCGCTTTGTGGTGCGCAATGATCTTCGCGCCTGTCGCGGCGACCACCGCATCATTGCC
>JANOTO010000258.1:0-2358 GCA_031416395.1 Rhodoferax sp.
TTGCGATTGAGAATTCGCAGGGTGGTCACCGGGATCTCCATCAAACCCGGCCGAATCTGGTGTGCAAAACGCGGCGAATCTGGCATACCGTAGTGGTCATGGTGGATCGGATAGACGCTGGAACTGTAGCGGTAACCGGCTTTTTGCAGACAATCAAAAGCCCAAAGGTTGCCTTTGCCAATGGAAAAACTGGGCGCGCGGTAGCCTTTGACTTCGGCGCCGCACAAGTCCTCCAGAATCACCTTGGCCAGTTGGATGTCGGCAAAAAAAGCGTCCTCGGTCTGGTCACTGGCGCGCTCGTGGCCGTAGCCGTGACTGGCCACTTCATGCCCTTGCGCAGCGATCTGACGAATGAGCTGAGGGTACCGCTCGGCAATCCATCCTAATGTAAAAAAAGTGGCCTTCACTTGCCGCTTGGACAGCATCTCCAGGATGCGGGTGACATTGCGCTCTACCCGGCATTCGCGCGAGTTCCACTCCAGGCGGCCTATGTGCGGCGCAAAAGCAGAGACCTGGAAATAGTCCTCAACATCAATCGTCAAAGCGTTTGTCACGGCCATGGCTGCACGGGTGTTCATATTGGGCAAAGAGCGCTCACAGCTTGATGTCGTGGCCGATACCTGGGCCGATACCTAGGCCGAGATCTTGCTCCATGCCCAGTACAAAGTCCTGTTGAATATTCAGGTCAGCGTTTTGGCCTGTGCTGCGTTGAGTTTCCTGGTTCGCCTGCATTTTTGCTTTCTTGGCGGCCACGACCAGTTTTTGCATCATCGTCAAAATTTCGAGATTGCAGCGCTCAAGGCGCAGCAGGCTGCGCTCCAGGCGCATCAAGCGGTCACCGTGCCTCTCGGCACTCAAGTCGTCAATCTTTTTGGAAAGCCCATTAGCCAAATCGTCATCCAATTGCAGGTTGGACAGGTCAATGTCGAAAGCGGGATCGACACGGCGTTTTTCAGGCTGCACCCACCCACCCACCGGTGCGGCCATGGCGGGCTGCGGGTCGTTAGAGCCACCGGATTCTTCATGCATCTCTGCAACGACTTCGTTGACGTCGTCCGCAGTGATAGCGTCCTTCTCGCCGAGAAAACCCAACAACAGCAGGCGATCACAGACAGAGTTGATGCGCCGTGGAATACCGCCACTTGCTTTATGGATCGCCTCATAGGCCGCGCCGTCAAAACTCGGGCGACCTTGGGAGCCTACGCACTTGAGCCGATGCTCCATATAGCCGCGCGTCTCGTCCTTGTCCATCGGGCCGATATGACATGTCGCCGTGACGCGCTGGCGTAACTGCTGCATATTGGGGTTTTGCAAAATCTCACGAAATTCTGGCTGACCCACCAAAAATGTCTGCAACAGTGCTTGTTTGCCAAACTGGAAGTTCGAAAGCATGCGCAACTCTTCAACTGCGCGTGCGGTGAGATTTTGTGCTTCATCCACGATCAGCAAGCAGCGCTTGCCCTGGCTGATTTGGGTGACCAGAAAGGCCTCCAGAGACATCAGCAAATCCGACTTCGACATGTCTTTGACACCAACACCGAACGCCGCGCCCACCATCCTTAGCGTATCTTCCGCGTCCAGTTGTGTGCTGACCAGGTTGGCGGCAACCACCGCATTCGTGTCGAGGCTTTCCAGCAACCCCCGAACGATGGTAGTTTTGCCCGCGCCGACTTCACCCGTGATGACGATGAAGCCTTCATTGCGCTGTACCCCGTATTCCAGATAGGCCTTGGCACGGCGGTGCTGCTTGCTGCCGAAATAAAAGCTGGGGTCTGGATTGAGCTGAAACGGCTTGCCGGTCAGCCCATAAAAAGCTTCATACATGGGTCAAAATTGCACGTTCACCGTGCCAGTAATTGCTGACTCGGTGTAGGGGCTTGTGTTGCTTTCAAAAACAACATGCCGCGCGCTGACAGCGGCAGTGGTCTTCAACCCCAATCTGGTTGAAAAACTCAAATTCAGCAAGCGATTGCTGTTGTCTTGCGACCCCAGCGAATCCGATGACTGGCTGGTTGATGCCAGAACACTCATGGAGGAGATCGGTGTCAACCGGTGCGAGTAGCTCACGCTCAAGCCCGACTGTCGAACCACGGCGCCGTTCGAGAGATCATCGACCGCTGAGGACAACGAGTCCAGCCGCGACGACTCACTTCGCGTCGCGATGAAGGTCACAGTGTCCCGAATGCCCAGCAACGAGAAAGAGAGATCCTGGCGTCGAACCACGGACGCGGCTGAAGTTGCAAAAGGGGTCGTGACCGAACTATTAGGGTCAATGCCGTTGGCCTGCAAAAATGAATTCACCAACGCGGCGCGCTTGACAGGATCGGGCTCGGTGCCCGCGAACTGGTTGAAGAAAAT
>JANOTO010000259.1:0-14035 GCA_031416395.1 Rhodoferax sp.
GCGCCGTACTACCTGGCGTTGTTGGCCCGCATCCAGGCCACCCCAACCGCTGCGACCGCCGCCGATGCCCCCTTGCCCGCCAACAAGCGCACAACCCTGGGGCTGTACCTGAACGCTTCCCAAGCCTGGGGGCTCAAACAACAGGGCGGCAGTGAGGTGCTGCTGATTGACATTCGCAGCCGCGCCGAAGCGCAGTACGTCGGCCTGCCCGAAGGGATCGACAGGCACATCCCGTATATGGAAAACTCCGCGTTCTTTGAGTGGGATGACGCGCGCAAGCAGTACAAGGTCGAACTCAATCCCCAGTTTGCCCAAAGTATTGCCACGTTGTTGGCGGCTTCGGCACAAGGCAAAAACACCGTGCTGGTGCTGATGTGCCGCAGCGGCGATCGCAGTGCCGCCGCCGTGAACCTGCTGGCGCAGCTCGGTTACAGCCAGGTCTATTCCGTGCTTGACGGCTTCGAGGGTGACTTGTCGCCCAGCGGCAAGCGCACCGTCAACGGCTGGAAAAACGCCGGTTTGTCATGGAGCTACAAGCTGGACAAAGCCCGGATGTACCATGCCCAGTAGGCTGTGGTGGGCGCGTAGTTTGAGAAAACTTAACCTGTAGATTAATTTATCCACGAAATGTGATTAATTAAGTATGAAGTATGCATCCAGCTCTCGATTAATGTACATAACATGCTGCATATACCGTAGCAAAATAAAGGTCGCGAATGGTTTGACTGTGACTTCCCTCAACCCCAACCCGCAACAACTGCGCGCGCCTGCCAGCTTGACAACAATTGACGCTCCTTTGACGACAGCGCCATATGGTTGACCCAACAATGCCTGCATCTCAACGTTTTGGAGAGCAGCGACATGACACAGAAATTTTGGGCGCTTATTTGGACGCTTATCATGGCGCGAAGGAGCGCCCCGTATCTTGAGTTCAGTCGCCAACAGCCCAGCCCCCGTCAGCCCCAACCTTTACTTCGAGCGGTTCGAGCTTCAGGTGTACGAACGCCAGTTGCTGGCCGACGGCGAGCCGCTTGCTGTGGGCGGGCGGGCCTTCGATGTGCTGCTGGCCCTGGCCCAACGGGCAGGCCAACTGGTCACCAAAAACGAGCTGCTGGATCAAGTCTGGCCGGGGCTGGTGGTGGAAGAGCACAACATCGCCGCCCAGATCAGCCTGCTGCGCAAGCTGCTGGGTCTGGGCATCATTGCGACGGTGCCGGGGCGAGGCTACCGGTTTACTGCTCGCGTGGCACATTGCGCACCGCACAGCAACGGCACGGGCGAGCCGATCAATCTTGCATCGGCTGGAACGATTGCTGATGAGACATTGGCGATTTCACCCCCTCAGTCTGCCCATGCCAAGCCACTGACCAACTTGCCTTGGGTGCTGACGTCCATGATTGGCCGCGAAACCGAGCTGGCGGAACTGACTGCGCTGGTGGCCGCGCAGCAGTTGGTCACGGTTGTGGGTGCTGGCGGTATCGGCAAGACGCTGCTGGTGCAACATCTCTTGCAAACGCAGCAACAGTCGTTTGAACACGGTGTCTGCTGGGTTGACCTCGCTGCGATCACTGATGCAGACGCGGTTGCACCGGCCATCGCCGCTGCACTGGGTTCTGCGCCAGGCAGGGGCGAGGCCTTGGCTGGGCTTTGCGCGTCGGTGGCACCGCTGCATGTGATGTTGGCGCTGGACAATGCCGAGCACCTGCTTGACGCGGTGGCGCGGGTCGCGCAGGCCCTGTGTGCGGCAGCACCGCGCCTGCGCCTGGTGGTGACGAGCCAGGCTTCGCTTAACCTGCGCACGGAACACGTCTATCGCCTGCATGGCTTGCGCGTGCCCGCAGACTCGGCACTGAATTCAACATCGGCAGCGGATTGCGCCGCGCCAAGGCTCACGGTGGCCCAAGCGCTGTCCTATGGTGCCGTCGATTTGTTTGCGCAGCGCGCCCGCGCGGCAAACCACCGCTTTGAATTGACCGACGCGAACCTGTTGGCCGTGTGCGGCGTGTGCCGAGCGCTCGATGGCTGCACACTGGCGATTGAGTTGGCAGCGGCGCGTTCGTCCCTGCTGGGAGCCCAGGGCGTGCTGGCGGCACTCGATTCGCGTTTGAGGCTGCTGACGCGGGGCCACCGCGATGCGCCTGCACGCCAGCAAACCCTGCTCGCCACGCTGGATTGGAGCCATTCCTTGTTGATGCCGGCGGAGCAAACCGTCCTGCGGCGAATGGCCGTGTTTGCCGGCAGTGCCGCTTTGGCCGACGTACAGGCGGTGGTGGCTGACCCCTCGAATGGCAATCCGCCAGATATTTGGGGTTCGCTGGATGCATTGGCGGTGCTGGTCGACCGGTCGTTTGTGAGCCTGGTCAGCGTGTCCGGCAGTGATGAGCCACGCTACCGGTTGCTGGAGACACCACGCGCTTATGCGCTTGAGCGCTTGGTTGCGGCAGGCGAAGTGGAGCGGGCGAGAGCCCAGCACGCGCAAGTCATCGCCCGCCGTGTCGAGCCACTCGCATCGCAAGGCGCGGATATTGATTTGCTCTGGAACCCCTTCAACCATGGCATTGACCCGGATCGGGACAATGCCACCGAGGCTTGGACTTGGGCACGCCAGAATGCCGACGAAAGGACGCAGCGCATGCTGGGCACGTTGTTGCTGCATACGCTGCCTTATTCGATGTACGCGTTGCGAACGGCGGTTGCAGAGTCGGTTGACCCCTCAACTGACACGCCCCTTGGGCGCGGTAGCGACGCGCTGCAGATGTGGTGGTGGCTTGGGGTCTATCGCCACTGGTTTCCTGCCCGACCCCGGGAGAGCCGACAGTCTGCCAGCCAATGTGTGGCCTGTACCGAGGCCGCGAGCCATGTCCCAGGCCACGCGCTGAGACTGTTTTTGGTCAAGGGCGTGTGGGCGCAAGTGTGCGCGCAGGCCGGTAATGCATCTGATGCAGATATTGCCCTTGCTGAAATGGCCTCGTTGCTTGAGCCGGGCTGGCCGGTGTCTCGTCGCATCAAGCTCTTGGGCACCTTGGTTGTCGCGTCAAAGAGTCTGGGTCGCGCAACGGATGCCCTGCGGTATTCCCGTGAGTGGGGTGAGTTGAGCCGCGTTTCTGGTCGAGACGAGGTGCTGACCTTGCGTGACTTGTCGGATGCCGAGCTGGCCGCCGGGAACACGCTGGCGGCGGTAGAAGTAAGTGCCAAGCTGCTGGCGCTGCTGGAGGGCAGCCGGGATGAAATCGGTTTGTGCTACACCCGCTTGAATGCGTGCGCCGCCTTGTTGGCGTCGAACCAGGTTGCCACCGCATTGCCGCTGGCGCGCAAAGGATGGCTGCAGGCCGCGCAGTTCGATACTCAGGCCTACTGGGCAGACCATTTGGCCCTGCTGGCCGCGTTGCGGGGATGGTTTGAAAGCGCCGCCAAGCTGATTGGTTATGCAGACGCAGGATACATGCGCAATGAAGACCGGCGCGAGCCCAACGAAGATGCCGCCGTCGCGCGCGCCCGGACTCTGGCCGTTGCGGCACTGGGGCAAGACACGTTTGACAAACTGCGCCTGGCGGGTGAGTCACTGAATGACGGGCAGATTGGCGCGATAGCGTTTGGCGACTGACCCTGGCCGAGATGGGAAGCGTGCGATTGGCCCGCCTCTGAGTCCCCTCACCAGCTTGACAACAATTGACGCTCCTTTGACGACAGCACCACCGGGTTGACCCAACAATGCCTGCATCCCATCGACCAGGAGAGCAGCGACATGACACCGAAATTTTGGGCGCTTATTTGGGCGCTTATCATGGCGCGAAGGAGCGCCTCGTATCTTGAGTTCAATCGCCAACAGCCCGGCCCCCGTCAGCCCCAACCTTTACTTCGAGCGGTTCGAGCTTCAGGTGTACGAACGCCAGTTGCTGGCCGACGGCGAGCCGCTTGCTTTAGGCGGGCGGGCCTTCGATGTGCTGCTGGCCCTGGCCCAACGGGCAGGCCAACTGGTCACCAAAAACGAGCTGCTGGATCAAGTCTGGCCGGGCCTGGTGGTGGAAGAGCACAACATCGCCGCCCAGATCAGCCTGCTGCGCAAGCTGCTGGGCAATACGCTGATTGCCACCGTGCCAGGCCGAGGCTACCGCTTCATTGCCAAGGTGAACGAGAGGCCGGGTCATGACCGTCGTGCCAGATCGTCTGAACCAGCGAACCTGGCAGATCGAATCACGCCAACGCCGCAGTTGCCCTCGCAACAGGCTCCTGCCCCTGTTCCTCGCACCGCCAAGTTAATCACCAACCTGCCTGCCGTGTTAACCGCCCTGATTGGCCGTGAAACCGAGCTTGCCGAGCTTGCCGCGCTGGTCGGCGCGCACCCGCTGGTCACCGTCATTGGCCCAGGCGGCATGGGCAAAACCCTGCTGGTGCAGCAACTGCTGGACACCCAACAGTCAGCTTACGAGCATGGCGTTTGCTGGGTCGACCTGGCCGGTTTGAGCGATGGCGATGCGGTGCCCTCGGCGGTTGCGCTGGCGCTGGGCATCACCCTGGGCATGGGCAAACCGCTGGAGACGCTGTGCGCTGCATTGGCACCGTTTCACATCCTGCTGGCGCTGGACAACGCCGAACACCTGGTGCAGGCGGTGGCCCGCGTGGCCGATGCCGTGGGTGTTGCGGCCCCGCGCATCAAGCTCATCGTCACCAGCCAGGCACCGTTGCAACTGCGGGTTGAGCAACTCTACCGCTTGCAGGGCTTGAGCGTGCCGAGCGACATCGCCGGTGCAGCGCTTCCCAGCGTGAGCGAGACGCTGGCGCACGGTGCGGTGGGCCTGTTTGTCGCGCGCGCCCGCGCGGTGGATCGCCACTTTGCGTTAACCGATGCCAACCTGCAGTCGGTCTGCACCCTGTGCCGCCAGCTTGACTGCTGCGCCCTGGCGATTGAACTGGCCGCAGCGCGATTGCCGATGCTTGGCATCAACGGCCTGCTCAAGTCGATGGACGCGCGTATGCAAACGCTGACGCGCGGCCACCGAGGTGCGCCCACCCGCCAGCAATCACTGCGTGCCACGCTGGACTGGAGCCACGCGCTTCTTGATGCGCCTGCGCAATCGGTGTTTCGCCGCATGGCGGTGTTTGTGGGCAGTGCCGCGCTGGCCGATATTCTGCAAGTGGCTATCGACGCTGCTGACCTGCCCGATGCAACGGCCCTGCCTGATCAGTGGGTGGCGCTGGATGCGCTGAGCACGCTGGTGGATCGCTCCCTGGTCAGCCTGGTGCCGCCTGAGCAGGGCGACCAGCCGCGTTATCGCCTTTTGGAGACACCGCGCACCTACGCCCTTGAGCAGCTTGCCGCCGCAGGTGAGGAGCCTGCCGTGCGCAAGCGCCATGCGCGGGCCATGGCCAGGCGCATGGAACCGCTGCTAGCGCAGGGCCTTGCACTGGATGCGATGGTCGATTTCACGTTAAGGCGAGGTGCCGACCCGGATCTGGACAATCTGACCGCCGCGTGGGCCTGGGCGTGCCAGCACCACGAGAGTGAACTGGCGCTGCAAAATGCCGCCATCTTGCTGCATGAGCTGCCGATCTCCAGCTTCCCCCAAAAAATCAACATTGCTCAAGTGAGCGAAGCCATGGTCACGGCGCAACACCCGGCCGCACTGCGGGTCTGGCTGTGGTGGGGCATTTCATGGCATTGGGCCAACATTCGCCCCAAGCGCAGCCTGGATGCCGCCCGTGCCTGTTTGGCTGCTGCGCGCGAGCCCGGCACCGCACCGGGTCACAGCCTGCGTCTTTATTGCGCGCTGGGGATTTATGCGCAATCGGTGACCCGGCTTGAGACCCCGCCCGATCTGGACGCGCTGCTGGAAGAAATGCGCGCGCTGGAGTCACCCGCGTGGTCGCTGGGCGCCCGGCTGATTGGCATGAATTGCACCTCGACGACCCATATGAACCTGGGCAGGGCTTCGCAGGCGCTGGAGATGGCGCGACAGGAGGTTCAAATCACTCAGTCATTGGGACGCAACACAGAATTCGTCATGGCCGGTTTGGCTGACCTGGAGCTGGCCGCTGGAAACGTTGAGGCCGCCGTGCGCATTGGACGCGAATTGGCGGCGCTTGCACAGGGAACACGCGCCGGTCAGTACGCAGGCTACGAACGCGTCAACCTGTGCGCCGCCCTTCTTGCCTTGGATCAGGTTGACGAAGCCCTTGACCTGGCGCGGCGGTTTTGGCCCGAAGCCGGGCGACTTGAGATCCAACCCGTTTGGGGCGAGTACATGAGCCTGCTGACTGCGCTGCAAGGGCGCTTTGAGCTGTCGGCACGGCTGGCCGGTTTTGTCGCCCAGGGCTACCGCCGCTTTGCGCGCTTTGGCGAGCCCAACGAACTCAATGCCCGCAAGCGCACCCAAGCACTGGCGGTGGCGGCGCTGGGCGAGCCTGAGTTTGAGCGCCTGCGGTTACTGGGCGAATCACTGCGTGATGAAGAGATTGGCCCGCTGGTGTTTGGCGGTGATTCGCTGATGTTGAGCAGCGACTGTTCAGTAGCGACCATTAATTAGCTATTAATACAGTAGCTACTTATGCATATTATTCGAGAGCTAGAGTCTGATTTTGTTCGTTAAATAGCTCAAAAGCTGCCGGTGAGGTGATTCAAGGTCTATTTTGACTACATTTGTAGTAAATTTGTAGTAAATTTTTGGCCTGAACGAGCCCTGCGCTCATCCCCATCGCCCACAGCGCAGCAGCGTTTCAGCGGCATCCCCAGAAAAATTAGAGACAGTTGGCGGGAACCTCCCGCCGTTTGCGATTAACCAGATAGAGCGGCTGCCGCTCGCCTTCCTCTGCATCGCATGGCGCGCTGGCGCTGACAACCCCCTGACCGCGCTGTAGATGAGCCCCAAAGAGGCACCCAAGGCGTACCTGAAAACGGTCATATGCACACCGTGTTTTGACAACGTTTGAGGTTTGCTTGAGGACAGCGCTGGTCCACGCAGCAGATAGTCACATCAACGCGCCCGTGTCCGGGTTCTTAAGGAGAAGCTGAAATGAAGAAAACCGTACGAAACCGCACAGCGCCGATCCATCGCAATTTCTAGACTCCATGAAACCGATCGAACCCACCCCACCCGAGGAAGCCACCATGTACCACTCAGCAGAAACTTACACAGCGACAACTGCAGTTGCTGCGCCCAATTTCCATGACCGCAGAAGGTCACCCCGCCCCGAAAGCAGCCTGATGAATGGCAGCGCGGCCAGCAGTGCCGAGGGGGCCAGGAGCACCGCCCAATTTGTCAGCAGCCCTATGGTGAATTTGCTGCGCCTGGCGATGAAAACGATTGACCGGGTATCGCCTGTGCTGGCCGGGCGCTTGACTTACGCGATGATTTCGTCGCCCCCCCGTTTCAAACCCAAGCCATCGGAGCGGGTGCTGCGGGCCAGCGCACACCAATGGAAGATCCCGTTTCAGGATGGCTGGCTGCAGTGCTACCGCTGGGGCACGGGGCCGGTGTGCCTGTTTGTGCATTGCTGGGGCGGGCGCGGCACGCAGGCAGAGGACATGATCCGGCAGCTCATTCAAAACGGCATGAGCGTGGTGAGTTTTGACCACCCGGCGCACGGCCTGTCATCCGGCAAAACGGCCGAGATGGTGCGCATGGCAGCGGCGGTGAAAGCGGTGATCCACAACATCGGGCCGGTACACACGCTGATTGGCCACTCTTTGGGCGTGGCGGCCAGTGCCATTGCGATGCGCGACCATGCATTGGATGTGGGCCGCCTGGTCTCGATTAGCTCACTCACGCACTGCATCTGGTTCACTGAAGTGATTGCCGAGTTTCTTGGCATTTCAGCCACCACGGTGGCCCGGGCGCGGCGCATCCTGGACAACAACTACGCGCAACCGGTCGGTTGGGAAGACCTGTCGGTGGTCGACATGATCGCCCGCTTGAGCTTGCCGATCTTGCTGATTCACGACTATGACGATGCGGAAATCCCGTTCGAGCACGGTGTAAAAATCAGCCGTGCCGTGCCCCGTGCTCAATTTCTTGCAACCACCGGCCAGGGCCATCGCCGGATATTGAAAGCCCCGGCCGTGCTGGACTTGGTCACCCAGTTCGCCCGCGAAGGCTGGAGCGCAGCATGAAAGCCCTTGCCACCCTCATTGTTCGGCGTCGCTTCTGGCTGATCTTGGCGATCGGCCTGCTGACGGTATTTTTCGCCGCGCAAGTGCGGCATCTGAAGATCGTCATTGACCCCTCGGCCATGCTGCCCAAGGCGCACCCGAATGTGATCGGCACCACGGCGGCAGAGACGCTGTTTGGCTCCAAATACGTGGTGGTGATTGGCGTGAGTGACGCTGATGGTGGCACGGCCATGCAGCCGCATGTGCTGCAGACCGTAGCCCTCTTGTCTGAAGACTTGGCCAAGGTGCCCGGAGTCAAAGCCCACACCTTGATGAGTGTCACGGCAGACCGGGCCAAGGCAATTTCTGGCTCGGTCGATGAAATGAAGGTGCAGCCGCTCTTGCCCACACCCGTGACAGCCAAGGGCATTGCCGCGCTGTCCACGTTTCTCGCAGACAACCCGATTTACCAAAACACCGTGATTTCTCAAGACCAAAAGCTGGCCTCCATCAGCTTTTCGGTTGAGGTTGGTCCGAAGGGCTTTCGCGAGGTGATGGACAAGGTGCAGTTAGAGCTCAATGCCGCGCAGACACCGCAGGTCAAAGTCATCTCCAGCGGCACGGCGTCATTCTTTGCCAATGTGGAGCGCTTCTCGGCCCGCATGGCGTTTTTGTTCCCGATTGCGCTGGTGCTGATCGGGCTGATTCACCTGGAGGCCTTTCGCACCAAACAGGGCCTGTTTTTGCCCTTGGTGACGGCGATTTTGGCGGTGATCTGGAGCCTGGGCATCATGGGCGCGGCAGGCGTGTCGATGGATGCGTTTAACGCCACCACGCCGATCCTGATTCTGGCGGTGGCCGCCGGCCACGCGGTGCAAATTCTCAAGCGCTATTACGAGGAGTACGACCGACTTTGCAAAGCCCATCCAAACGATCCGCTGTATTCGCTGAACGACCGGGCCATCGTCGATTCACTGACCAAGGTGGCCCCGGTGATGCTCACGGCCGGCCTGGTTGCGGCGCTGGGCTTCTTCTCGCTATTGACGTTTGAGATCGCCAATATCCGCACATTCGGCTTGTTCACCGGCTTGGGGATTTTGAGCGCGCTCTTGATCGAGTTGACCTTTATCCCGGCACTGCGCAGCTACTTGCCTGCGCCGCGCCCCAAGCTGAGCGAGGAAGGGGCCGGCAAGCCGCGTGTCTGGGATCGTTTGGCCCATCGCCTGACCCAACTGGTGATAGAGCGGCACCGCAGCATCATCGTGGGCTTTGCCGTGCTGGGTGTGCTGGCGGTGGTGGCGATGTCCAACATCAACCGCGAGAACTCGACCAAGAGCTACTTTGGCGAGGGCCTGCAATTGCGCCAGGAAGACCGCGTGCTGAACGACAAGCTGGCCGGCACCAACACGCTGTATGTGGTGTTCAAAGGCGACCGGGCCGACCACATGAAAGACCCGGCGGTGCTGGCGGCCATCGAGTCGGCCCAGACATTTATCGCCACACTGCCAGACGTGGGCAAAACCATCTCCATCGTGGACTTGCTCAAGCAGATGAATCGCGCCATGAACGGCGGTGCCCAAAGCGCATACACCATTCCGGCCACGGCCGAGCTGGTGTCTCAGTACCTGCTGCTGTATTCGATGTCGGGCCAGCCGACCGACTTTGATGCCTATATTGATTACGACTACCGAAACGCCAACCTGCAAGTCTGGATGAAGAACGACAGCAGCAAGTACGCCGAAAGCGTGGTGTCGCGCATTCGCCAGCATATTGAACCGACGCTGCCCAAGGGCGTGACGATTCAAATCGGTGGCAGCGTGCCCCAAACCTCGGCCTTGAGCGAGACCCTGGTGGACGGCAAGATGCGCAACATCGCGCAGATGATGGCGTTTGTGTTTGTTGCGGGCGTGCTGGTGTTTCGCTCGCTGGTGGCGGGCTTCTATTTGGCACTGCCGCTGCTGTTCACGGTGCTGGTCAACTTTGGCGTGATGGGCCTCACCGGCATCCCGCTGAACACGCCAAATTCTGTCAGCTCGGCGATGGCGATTGGCATCGGCGCGGACTACGCCATCTACCTGCTGTACCGCATCCGCGAAGAGCTGCAAAAAACTGCCAATGTCGATACCGCCCTGTTCAATGTGATGCGCACCGCAGGTAAGGCCGTGGTGTACGTGGCCAGCGCCATCACCTGCGGCTATGCGGTGCTGATGCTGTCGTTCAACTTTTATGTTCACATCTGGTTTGGCTTGTTGATCGTGCTGTCGATGATCGTCAGCGCCACCTCGGCCCTGGTGCTGATTCCCTCGTTGATCAAGCTGGCAACGCCCAAGTTCCTTAGCGGCAAGGGCTTGGACAGTGACGAGGAGCCTGGGCTGCTGCCCGCGCGTGCGGTGGTGCCATCTCCCATGGCCAACGCCATGCGCTGCGCTGTGGCCGCTGTGCTGGCGGGTGCGGTGCTGATGTCGGCATCACCGAACGCCCTCGCGCAGGAGCCCGGCGCGGCCGAGCTGATGGAGAAGAACTACCAGGCCTCGCGCCTGAGCAGCTCGGTCTCAGAAGCCAGCTTTCGGCTGGTCAGCGCATCGGGGCAGGAGCGCGTTCGCAAAACCTTTGGCGTGACCAAGCTGCAAAGCGATGGTGTGGCGAACCGCCGCGTCATTCGCTTTTTGGCCCCCAGCGATGTGCGCAACACCACCACGCTACTGGTCGAAAACCCAGGGCGTGATGACGAGATCTGGGTCTATCTGCCCGCCCTCAAAAAAGCCCGCCGTCTGGCCAGCAACAACAAGAAGAACAGCTTTGTCGGCACTGACTTGAGCTTTGGCGATTTGGTGGGCCACAAGGCGGCGGACTGGAATCACAAAATCCTGCGCGCGGAGACGCTCGGTGGTGTCGCGGTGACGGTGGTTGAATCCACACCGAAGACACCCGAGATTGCGAGTGACTCGGGCTATTCAAAACGCGTGAGCTGGGTCGGCAAGGAGAATTTTGTCAGCCTCAAGGTTGATTTTCACGATGCCGGTGGCGCGCTGCTCAAGACCCTCGAGAACAGCCAACTGAAGTTGGTCGATGCCGCGCTCAAAAAGTACCAGCCGATGGAAATCGCGGTGAAGAACCACCAGACCGGGCACGCCACCTACCTGAAAATGGAGCGCTTCGAGGCCAACACGCAGGTGGCAGAGAGTTACTTCGTCGCCAGCTATCTTGAGAAGGAAGAGTAAATGAACACGGCTGCTCCTATTGGTTTCAAGCCGATAGCGGTTGCGCTGGCATTGTGGGCAAGTGTGCAGCCCGCTCTTGCGCAATCCCAAGATGCCGCCGCCGCCTCGCTGTCAATGCCGTTTGGTGAATGTGCGCTGGGTCAGTGGACATCGAACCGCAATCTGGATGACCGCGCAAGCATCACCAGCGCTGGTTGCCTGGTGAGCTGGAAGCCCAAGATCAGCAACGACGTGCGGCTGGGCTTGAACCTTCGCGCGGGCTGGCAAGACCAGGGCGCGGCAGACAGCAGCAGCGGGCGTGTGCGCGAGGCGTACGTTGACTTCGATGCCGAGCCGTTTTCGCTGCGAGCGGGCCGCCAGATCATCGCCTGGGGCCGGGCCGACCGCATCAACCCAACCGACTCCCTCTCGCCGCGTGACTTCACGCTGCTGGTGCCGGATGACGAGCAACAACGCAACGGCATTGATGCGCTGCGGCTGCGCTACGCCGTCAACCCAGCGCTGTCGTTAACAGCGGTCGTGGCCAAATCAGAGGCCAACCTCACACCGCAAGGTTTGATGCCGGTCAACCTGGTGCTGGCCGAGCTTGCGCGCGAGACCGAATGGGCCTTAAAGCTCGATCACAGTGGCAGCGGGGTGGACTGGTCAGTCTCGTACTTTGATGGCTTGAGCCGCGCCGTTCGCTACCGATTGGACTTCGCCAACCCGCGCGCACCCCTGTTTCGCGGTGATGTAGAGCGGGTTCAAAAACTCGGTGCCGACTTCGCTGTTGCCCAAGGCGCATGGACGCTCAGAGGCGAAATCGCCCATGCTCGCATCAGCCCCAGTTGCACCGCGTGCGCCAGCGATGCGCGCCGGGTGACTTCCGCCGTGCTCGGTGGCGATGTCGATTTTGCAGACACGATGAATTTCAACGTGCAAGTCTTCGCCAACTTGAAAGAAGACTTTGCCGATGCCAGCGGGTTGACGGGGCTACGGCAAACCTTGGCGTTGGGCCTGAACCGACTCAACACCGACTACGCCACGCGGGAAACCGGTGTCACACTGCGGCTGTCAGACCGCCTCCTGAATGACAAGCTGCGCTGGGAGATCAGCGCCGTGCTGGATTTGAACGGCAACAGCCATGCCATACGCCCCCGCCTAAGCTATGCCGTCAACGATCACCTGCGCCTGACCGCAGGCCTGGATCATTTTGAAGGGCCGTCGCAAAGCTACTTCGGTGCGCTGACGAAAAACAGCACGGCGTTTGCGATGGCGAGTTGGGTGTTTTGAATTTACAGCGAGGAACTAAAAATTAACTCATAGGTTAATTTATTGTCGGAAACTACCTATTTTCACGAAAATAGGAATAAAATACGGCTCTAGCTCTCGAATAATAGTCATAACTAGCTACAAATATTGTAGCAAAATTGGCTGGAACGCGTGGTTGTCCTTTGCATCGACAGTCTGCATCAATCCGCTACAGCTTCCCGTGCCGCATCGTCCAGCACATTCTGCGGAACACCGTGCTTTTTCAGCGCATCCAGCAATCGCGCTGTCGGGCCAAACGCGTATTGCGCCTCGTCGCGCCGCAAACCTTCGCTGACATAAGACTTCAGCAGGGCTTGGTATCCCACAAACCCTTTGTGCGGCGCGATTTCCTTCATGGAGTCCACAACATCTTGCGCAATACGCAAGGTGATCACCGTCATAGGCCGGTCTTTGGCCAACCGGGTTTTGATGCGTTCAGGAATGCTCATGGTCTCGTCGCTCCTTTTGGGTGGCTGGGCGGGCAGAAATGATACGGATGAACTCTTGTTCAAACTGAACATGCACTACAAACAGCAAGCGACCTACTGCATCAAACCCGACTATGGCATCGCGGGCCTCGTCGTTGCGGTCAGCGTCAACCAGGCGGAACAGCGGGTCGAAAAACACCGTAGTCGCCTGCTCAAACGTTACACCGTTGTGCCTGACGGCGTTGGATTTCGCCTTGAGGTCGTCCCACACAAATGATGTGCCGTTGAACTCGTAGCGCACGTTCATTGTATTGATTTTCTGGTAAAAAGTTTACATTGTCAATACAAACAGGAGGCCGTATCAAGCCCCCACCCGCCCCGCCCGCCGGTATTGCATCGCCTCTGCCACATGCGTCACCTGCGTGCTTTGCGCACCGGCCAGGTCGGCAATGGTGCGGGCGACTTTGAGCGCGCGGTGGGTGCTGCGGGCAGACCAGCCGAGGCGGGCGGCGGCGATGTTGAGGAATTTCAGCGCGGAGTCGTCCAACAGTAAAAAGTCGTCAATCTCCTGGCCTTGCAGGGCCTGGTTGGACTTGACTTGGCGCACAAACGCGCGGTCGCGCGCCTGTGCGCAGCGCTCGCGGATGCTCTGCGTGGATTCTCCGGGGCCGGTTTGCAGCAGCTCGGTGCTGGGCATGGCGGGCACTTCGACGTGCAAGTCAATCCGGTCAATCAACGGGCCGCTTAGTCGCCCTTGGTAACGAGCCACTTGGTCGGCAGAGCAGCGGCAGGCGCGCTGGGTGGAGCCCAAATAGCCGCAGGGGCACGGGTTCATCGCACCGATCATTTGAAAGCGCGCCGGGAACTCTGAGCGGCGGGCCGCGCGGGCGATGGTGATGGTGCCGGTCTCCAACGGCTCGCGCAGGGCTTCGAGCGCGGCGCGGGGGAACTCGGGCAGCTCGTCCAGGAACAGCACGCCGTTGTGCGCCAGTGAGATTTCGCCAGGGCGG